>CALLVY010000738.1 GCA_938015925.1 uncultured Saprospiraceae bacterium | reverse complement strand
TTGGATTTTAACTTCAATTGAGGCTTTTTTTGAGCCGCATAGCCGCGCTACGGGGCGATAAAAAATAGCCTGCCCCGCATTAGCTGCGGGGAAAAGTGAAGTTAAAAGACTTTTTTAGACACCAGTAAGAGATTTAAAACAACTTCTTTATTAAATACTTTATTTTTCAAATCCTTAAACAACTGGCTTACAACAATTTGAATTCCTTTTTCTTTTATAAAAATACAGGCTTCCTCTTTCCAAAACATTGACTTCCATCAATATTCCTTATGATTATCATCACCTTTGTCCATAAAAAAATCCGCTAAGCACCAGATTGCTTAACGGATGACCGAACGTGAAGTACGACAGTACTTCCAGTGAGGGACCCGCGCAAGCGGACGGGAGGTCAACAACAGTACTTCAAGCAAAAGAACGGCGGCCGCCAACAGACCGCAGGTAAAACCTCCCCAAACAATATCCCCCTATTTTTCATTTAAAATCAAAAGTGGTACTTCCGTGTGTCGAACCATTTCTTTAGTAAAACTTTTATGAAATAGTTTATCAAAAAAGCTCCGCTTCGGCTTATACAAGACCATCAAATTGATGTCGTGCTTTTTGATAAACTTATTCATTCCTTCGACAATATTTTCACTAAAAAAGCTATAAAAGCGAATATCAATATTCGGAGCATTTTCTGTAAAAAACTCATCCAATTCTGCAATTTTATCTTCTGCATATTCTTCTCGCTCGCTTAGATGGACAGCAACAATATTGGCTTTTAAAGGTTGTAATAACTTACTGGCTTTCCATATTTCGAATGCATCGGCACTTGAAAAATCTGTAGCATATCCAAGAAGCATCTCTTCTTTGTATTTTGCTTTTTCTGGTATTACAAAAACAGGACAAGGGGCATATTTCAAAACACCAATCGCTGTACTTCCCAAAAATCTATCCCATACACTATTCTGTCCTTGTGTCCCCATCACGATATAGTCTACATCATCTCTTTCGGCAATGTCCACAATCTTGGTAGCAGGAATTCCAACTTCGATATCCGTTTGCACATCCGGAAGACGATCCAACACTCCGCTTAGTTTTTTCCGTACGCTTTCCAGCGCCTTATTCATCCGACCTCTTGCTAGTTGAATATTCTTATCGGTAACAATAGCTACAGAGGATGGAAAATCCAAAGGTGGCGTATCATAACTGGTAACATAAAGAACTTCCAGTGTCGCATCAACTCTTTTGGCAAGATGAAAAGCAAATTCCAAAACTTCATTAGACGCTTTTGAGAAATCTATTGGGACGAGAATTTTAAGTCTTTTTTTCATTTTAAATTTGATTTTAAAAATTTATCGAATAACAAGAATAGATCTTTTATTACAAGCTTCTACTAATTCCTCCGTAACACTTCCATAAAGAAATTTTTCAAAAACGGAATGTCCTTTTGCTCCCATTACCACTAGGTCAACATTTTCATTTTTGAAATAATCCAGTAAAATTTTTTCCGTCGTCGAATCGACGTCTTTTCTATAATCAATGGAGAGGTCTTCTTTTTCCAAATCATTTTTTTCCAAAAACATTTCCCATGCATTTTCAGCTAAGGAAAGTAGCTGGCGGTTTAAGTCACTCTTCAGTCTCTGGTCAAAAAAATACTTACTAGGAATAGAATTGATCGCATGGATACAGCGAACAGAGCAATTTTCTATTTTTTCAGCCACCTCCAATGCTGCTTTTAATGCTCTTGCAGAATTGTCGGAAAAATCCATAGGAACCGCAATTTTTGTAATCTTCATCGCTACATCGTCCGGCACAAACAAGACAGAACCATCAAAGTTACGAACCACTCTCTGAGCAGTAATTCCACTTTTCCCACTATCCGACTTCACTCCTACTACTAATAAATCTGAATCCAAATTATCTGCATAAGTCATCAATTGGCGATAAGGCTTTCCTTCAACAACATCAATCTCAAAGGAAACTCCATTATTAAAAATAGCTTGTCCTGCCTTTTGCAGTCGATCTTTTACAATTCCTTTTATATCAAACTCTAAACCCAGATATTGATAAACACTTAACTCTGAATGGCGAGGAGACAGCATCCCTGGAATAACATGTACAAGATTCACTTTCTCGACCTTCAAGCGATCCGCTAAGTTCTTAGTGTATTCTAAAACAGTCGTATCACTATCTGATAAATCTACGGCTACAGCAATTTTTTTGGTAGAAAGCATATCCTTTTATTGTGTTTAATAATTCTAATTTCTTTATTAGGAGTGTTCAGAAAAAAATAGAAAAGGAAATAGTCAATATCGAATATCGATTGGGGCGATCAATGCAATGGTTTAGTTTAATTAATCATTGACGAACCAATACTTCTCCACGAATTCGCGATTTTTCGTCAAAATCATTATTCAAAATTGGCGATTCGATATTCAATATTTTCTTTTTTCTGTCCCCTATTTCTTTATTCAAAATTAAGCAACAAGCCTCTTTTGATGAATGACAAACATCAGTTGCCTTGATGACATTTGTCATCCTCCACTTTAATAAATACAGTCACCTTTACACCATACTTAAAAACTAAAAAAAGAAAATGAAAAATTATCCAAACCACTATCAGGAACTCGTTCGACTAATGAAAGACATGGGAAAAGAAATCCCTCAACAAATGCAAGGCTTCTCTGCATTGCACAAATCATCGCTTACTGATAATGCACTAAGCAAGCGCACAAAAGAACTCATTGCACTAGCTATTGCCATCTCTGTCCGCTGTGATGGTTGCATTGCTTTTCATGTGCATGATGCCGTAAAAGCAGGCTGCACTCGAGAAGAAGTGATGGAAACTATTGGCGTAGCTATTTTGATGGGTGGTGGTCCTGCGGTCGTTTATGGTTGCGAAGCAATGGCTGCTTTAAATCAATTTGTAGCCACGGATGAGTTTGCAAAATAATTTTTTGAAGAGCCTAGACCGCTATTGTTTTAAAAATTCCTGCCTGATCTTCAAGTAGCATTTCATTTGAAAAAATAAGGACCTTTTACCATTAGCATTTTTACTTAAATGGCCTTACCTTTGTTTTAAACAATTACACCATTTTAGTCCATTGCTAGCGCTAAATTATTTTACTTATGAAATGCTACTTAATACTCCTCACCTTCTTTTACTCGCTTTCCGCCTTCACCCAAAACCTTTTCCCTAGTCCGGGAACGGCCTTCAACGACGAAGTCATCGCCCGCATCGACATTCAGATCGACCAAGATTCCTTAGACTGGATGCTACAGGCAGAGAACCAGGATAGCAATCATGAATTTTCCGCAAGCTTCACCTGGGACAATGGTAGCGAACAAATCACTCAGCACAATATCGGTTTCCGCCTACGCGGCAATACTTCCAGAAAAGCAAAGAAAAAATCTTTTAAAATAGACTTCACCAAATTCGGCGGCAATCGGTTCTTCGAATTAGAAGAAATGAACCTCAATGGCGAACACAATGATCCTTCCATCGTTCGCTCCAAAGTCTGTTGGGATTTGTATAAAATGGCGGGGATTCCTTCTACGCATGCCAATCACGTTTTACTCTATATCAATGAAGTCTACCGAGGGCTTTACCTCAACATAGAACACATCGACAAACGTTTTCTAAAAAAACGCTACGCCCTAGACGCTGGCAATCTATACAAATGTTTTTGGGGAGCCGATATGGCCTTCCGAACTTCGAATGCCGACGACTACAAACACAGTCCTTTTGGCAATCGAATCTACGATCTCAAAACCAATAAAAAAGAAGATGACTATACCGACCTTAAACAGTTCATCACCATCCTAAATAATGAAACTGCGGCTCCTGACTTTCAATGCCAGTTAGAATCTATCTTCAATGTCGACACTTACCTCCGGGCGATGGCCATGGACATTCTGGTTGGAAATTGGGATGGTCCCATTTTTAATAAAAACAATTTTTACCTCTACGCCAATCCTCGTACTGGAAAATTCGAATACCTCCCTTATGACCTCGACAATACTTTTGGAATCGATTGGTTTGGAATCGACTGGAGCAATAGAGATCCCTACAAATGGTCGCAAGATGGCGAAAAGCGACCCATCTATACCAATATCCTTTCCGTACCTGCTTACCGCGACCGGATGAGTTTTTACATGAATCAATTCATTGATGATTTTTTCAACGAAGATTTTCTTGTTCCCTATTTAGAGGATTTTAAAAATCGACTTTCGCCGCATGTGGTCAATGATACTTTTGCGATCGCAGACTATGGTTTCGATCATCAGGATTTTCTCGATTCTTATGATAAAGGATTGGGAAAACATGTTCCATTTGGAATAACAGAATTCATCAAAAGTCGGATCAACAATGCCATGTATCAATTGGAAGAAAAAGACATTGCTCCTGCAATGAGTCGCCCTGCATTTCAATGGAATGACAATGAAATGATTTTTTCTTTACAAGTCGTAGACAATGATTCGCCCAATGTTTCTTTGCACTACAACTTCAACAATCAAGGTTGGCAAAACAACATTTCCCTAAGCGATGATGGCCTCGGTGCTGATGCTATTGCTGGAGATGGTTTTTACACCGCGCAAGTTGCTTTTCCGGGAATCGGAAAAGTGGATTATTATTTTGAAGCTGCTGCTGCCAATAAGAGCAGTCGATTTCCTTATTGCACAGACCTGCAAGCAAGAGTTGGTTTTGCCGCGACTTCTTTTCTTTTTATCAATGAATTTATGGCCGATAATAATTATAGTTTTCCCGATGAAGCAGACCAATACGATGACTGGTTAGAAGTCTATAATGGTGGATCAGAAGCCGTCTATCTCGGAGACAAATTTCTTTCTGACGATCACGCCAATCCCAGCAAATGGCCAATGCCTGATAAAACCTTACAACCTGGAGAGTTTCTACTTTTCTGGTGCGATGAAGATCAGGGACAGGGCGATACGCACACCAATTTCAAATTGAGCAGAAGCGGAGAAGAACTAGGTATTTGGGATAGCGAAGCCAATAATTATGCGCCTATTGATACTTTTACTTATGGAGAAGTTAGCCCGGATACCCCTTGGGGACTTTACCCCGATGGAGTTGGAGAAATCACGAATCTAAGTTGGCGAACACCTGGATATAGCAATGTACCGCTTAGCGCAAAGGACTTAGCCGCTACGAGTATTGAAGTCTTTCCCAACCCCGTTGATGTACTTTTAATGGTTCAGGCGGACGCTCCGATTTCTTCGATGGAATTGATCGCTATTGATGGAAAAACTTGGGTGATTGATGGCGCGGAGCAGGAGCAATTGGAATTGGATTTTTCTGGCTTTGCGGCAGGGATGTATCTATTGAGAGTAAAAATGAAAGAGGGAACAGAGCAGATCAAGTTGTTGAAGTTGTAGGGATTTTTTTTACGAAACCCTTTTTTACTCCAAGGTTTTCTATAAGCCTTACAGATAGGGTCTACCTTCAAGATGAATGGTATCAACTTAAGCGTTTTTTTTGTTGAAAACCCAGGATGCCGCTTTGAGCGGCTTCCTGGGTCACCCATAACTTATTCCTTCTAAATGAAATTAAAAAAGTAGTGTGCTTCCTAAGTTAAGGACATTCACCTTCAAGATAAGCCCTATCTTCCCCACTCCTTTTTCCAATGATCTATTTTAAAAACTATTTCAAAACGTTAACAACATCACTTCACCCGCTCCGCGACCAAAACCACCTTCTCTCCATCCTCCAAAGTCGTCGCCAACAAATAAACACCACCACCCGGAATGATTTTAAACTGCTGATAAATCTGCGCCGCATTCAAAGGATAATTCCGGGCAATCACATTGGCCTTGCCCCCGTCAAGGTGTTTTTGAATCAATTTACGCTTCCCCTTCGTCGTCTCTTTTTTGAGGAAAATCCTTCCGGGAAAAGTAGCGATCAATTCTTCCGAGCTAAAGAAATTACTGTTGGCCGCCATTTTTTTAAGGTTTAAATTCTTGGCCAAATGATTTTGAACACCCGCTTTTAAAATCGACTTATTGGGTTCGTAGATATAAGTCTGAGGAGTTCCAAAAACGACGGGGGTATTGTTTTTTTGTTGGGCATTGGAAATAAAAGATTCGGTTTCTTTTTCCGCATTGAGGTCTACTGCTTCAATAATGATTTCTTGCCGTGCTCTTGCTTTGCCATCTATATGCACCAAAACTTCCTTGCATTCATTTTTCAGCGAAACAATGATGATTCGACAAACGCCCGGTAGCTTTTTCAAAATCTCTTCCAAATCCAACATCGGCGAAAATTTAATCAAGAGCTGATCTGCTTTTGACAAAAGAAGCGGCAAATGGCTTTTAATATCTGGCTCGCAATCTTCGATCAAAAAAACTTTTCCTTTCTCTTTATTTCGCCGCGATGGGTCTACATAAATCCAATCTACTTTTTCTTTTTTCTGATTCAAAAAAGCAAGCCCGTCTCCTGCATGCAAAGTAATATTGGTCGCTCCCAATTGCTTAAAATTGGAGTTCACCAAAGCCAGGAGTTCTTCATTTTTTTCCACATAATCTACTTCGGCAAAATTCTTGGCTAAGAAAAAACTATCGACCCCAAAACCTCCCGTAAGGTCGATCATGGAATGGCCCTTGATTAAACGGGCCTTGTATTGAGCAGTACTTTGAGAAGAACATTGTTCGAAAGAAAGCACACTTGGAAATTGAAGTCCTTGCACTTTTGCCCAGGAAGGAATTTTTTTGACCACCTTTTTTCTGCCATTGATTTGTGCGACCACAAACTGTGGATCTACCGCAAAGCGACTCCTTACCTTGAAGATGATTTTCTCCAAAGGTTCTTGTAGATTTTCAGTAATGAATTTTTCTAATGCTTGGTCTATCATTTCTATCTAAAAAATTACATCCTTCTTTAATCTTATTTTTTCCCAATAACGAGAAGCTGCGACTCCGCTGGGGTCGTGGGTTAAAAATGACCCCAGCGGGGTCGCACCTTTTCAAGGTAACAACCTAGCCTTAAAACCCAAACGCATCTCGGCTTTCACCGAAATGCGTTTGTAAGGTAAGAAGTGTTCCCCTTTTATCTAAGCCAACACCAACTTTTACACCATCCTATCCTAAAATCTCCTCTTGATTCACAAAAGGCTGGCTATACAATCGCCTGCCTGTAGCGGCATGAATCGCATTAGCGATCGCACCACCCGCAGGTGGCAAGGTTGGTTCTCCAAGTCCCGTTGGGGAATTATCGCTTTTGACGAAATGGATATCAATCTCCGGAGCTTCTGACATTCGGATCATTCGATATTCATTGAAATTTTTAGCTTGTGGTGCCCCATTTACAAAAGAAAAATCACCGTACATCGCATGCCCAATGCCATCAATGATTCCACCTTCCACCTGATTCTTCGCACCAAGAGGATTCACTACGATGCCACAATCAATCGCACAAGTAATCTTCTTCACCCTCGGAACACCATCTTCAACCACCACATCCGCAATTTCTGCAACATAAGTATTGTGAGAATAATAGGCACTAAAACCCTGATAAACTTCTTTCGACTTTTTGCCCCAACCAGATTTATCTCTGGCCAGTTTCATCACGCCACCGAATTTATCAAAATCATATTCTTCCGTCTTTCCTACCGGATTGGCTTTGCCTTGCTCCAATAAGTCGAGGCGCAATTGAATCGGATCAATTCCAATATCCTGAGCCACTTCATCAAAGAAAGCTTGCTCTGCATAAGCGAGAAAATTGGTGATCGGTGCCCGCCAGGCTCCAGTGGTAATATTACTTTCCAGATTATGAGATTCTACCAAATAATTAGGAAGTGTTCCGGCGGGGAAAAAATCTTCTCTTGTAGCATTATCCATATTGATTCCTACGCCTACCAAATGATAACCTGTTATTTTACCTTCCTTGATCGCTGCGCGAAATTTATATTTGGAAGCGGGGCGATAAGTTCCTGCGGTCATATCATCTTCTCGGGTAAACATCAATTTTACCGGAACTTTGGCTAAGCTGGAAATTTCTGCTGCTTCGTCTGAGAAATCCCCGTAGAGGCGACGACCAAAACCACCACCCATTCGCGTGAGGTTGACCGTTATTTGATCCGCTTCGCGGCCAAGAATTTTGGCAGCTCTCGCCTGTGCCCATTTGGGCGTCTGTATCGGGCCAATCAACTCTGCTTTGGTATCGGTTACGTCTGCGAAAAAATTCATCGGTTCCAAACAATTATGGGGCAAAAAGGGCGCCTCATAAGTTTTCTCTATTACTTTATCTGCTTGCGCAAAGGCCGTTTTTACATTGCCATCTTTTCGCTTAGGTTCCTTGCTTGCTTTATTGAGCAAGGCCAACATTTTGGTATTGTGATCTGTGGTATTTTCCAAAACCCCATCTTCCCATTCTGCTTGTAAGGCTTTTTGACCTTTAATCGCTGCCCAGGTAGAATTGGCGAGTACCGCGATTTTATCTCCAAATTGAATGACGTTTTGTACCCCATTTACTTTCCGAGTTGCGGTATCATCAAAAGATTTTAATTTTTTACCAAAAGCAGGAGGCCGCAAAACTACGGCATATTGCATTCCTTCTCTTTTGAAATCCAACCCAAATAATGGCTTACCAGTCACCAGTTCATCTATATCCACATTGGAGATATTCGCACCGATGATTTTAAAATCTGCGATTTTCTTGAGATTGACTTCTTCTGGAACTTCCATTTTTCCAGCAGTAGTAGCTACTGCACCATAAGACATGGTTTCTCCTTTTGCATTGGTAATGATTCCCTCAGAAGCACTGCATTCCTTTGGATCGACTTCCCATTTTTTCGCCGCGGCATTGATCAGCATTTGCTTTGCGGTAGCTCCTGCCATGCGAAGACTTTCCCAACCATGTCGAAGAGACTGGCTTCCTCCAGCCACCTGACGGTCAAAATCAGTACTGAGTGGCGCTTGTTCTACGAGTACATCCTTCCAAGGCACATCCAACTCTTCCGCGATGATCATCGGCATGGACGTTTTTACATTCTGTCCAATCTCTGGATTGGGAGACATAATGGTAACCATCCCATTTTCTGCGATTTTTAGAAAAGCATTGATATCAAACCATTCCGATGGGATTTCGCGAACGGCTTCTACTACTTTCTCTGGCTTACAGGAAGCAAACCAACTGAAGCCCAAAAGCATTCCTCCTCCAGTGAGCGTCGAAGCTTTTAAAAAAGACCTACGATTATATTGTGTTTTTATTAAAGACATATTCTTTTGTTTCAATGAAGTTGTTGTAAATGAGATTTAAATTAGCTAATGGATGAAGTTCAAAGATTTGCAAATACTCCATCGCCTTTATTCTAAAACAAATCAACATTATTTAGCAGCCGTTTTAATCGCCGCTTTAATTCTATTATAAGTACCACAACGGCAGAGGTTCCCACGCATATGCGCTTCGATTTCCGCATCGCTAGGACTGCTGTTTTCTTGGAGCAAAGCCGCAGCACTCATGATTTGTCCGGCTTGACAATAGCCACACTGGGGAACGTCATGCGTTCGCCAGGCTTCTTGCAAGGGATGTTTGCCATCCGGAGAAAGCCCTTCGATGGTGGTAATAGATTTTCCAGCTACACTTTCTACAGGGAGCGAACAAGACCTTGCGGCCACTCCGTCGATGTGTATGGTACAGGCGCCGCACTGAGAGATGCCACAACCGTATTTGGTTCCTACCAAATTGAGATGATCTCTCAATACCCAGAGTATGGGCGTATCCGCATCTGCTTCTACCTGATGTTGCTGACCATTAATATTTAAATTGAAATTTGCCATAGGTTTGAATCCTTTAATTTTTGATTGCTTTAAAATAGTAAGAAAAAATCTAATTTGAGAATTAGGCAGCCATGTTTAACAACTTATTGAAATTTGACTCCCCTATTTGACAGATACTTGGTTAACAGACATTTTTGTATCTTTCGCATTGCGTTCAGTAAGTTTGAAAAACTCGAGAAAGAACTCTATTTTTCAAACAGTACCAAACGTGTATGAATTCAACCTTCTTCTCTGACACAATTCTAAGTTCCTGTGAAACTAACGTTCAATATCCACTATACTACCCAATGGGGACAACAAATTTACCTTTGCGGTTCCATTCCTGAATTGGGAAATGGTGATCCAAAGCAAGCTTTGCTTTGCCAATATATCGAACATGGGCAATGGCAACAAGAACTGGTATTCAAAAAAGCACCCAAATCTTTTGACTATCAATATTTGGTCAAGAATGATCAAGGAGAAATCATCGACCAGGAATGGGGAACACCTCGCTCTCTGATCCCCCCCAAATCCGATAAGGTTCAAGTACAAGACCACTGGCGAAGTCAAAAACATGCAGATAATGTTTTCTATAGCTCCGCTTTTACTAAAGTCATTTTCAAACCTGACCTATACCGCAATAAAGCCATTCGTGGAAGTAAAACGAAGGCAATGGTTCGTTTTCAAATCGCAGCGCCAAGAGTAGCGGCGGGCCACCAACTTTGTGTCTGTGGCAATATTCCTGCTTTGGGAAATTGGGATTTGGAAAAACCTATCTTACTGAATAATGAAAATTATCCGCTCTGGGCTGGGGAAGTTTCTTTTAACAGTAAACAATTGGTGGAATATAAATACGGCTTTTATGATCCTAAATCAAAAAAAGTCCTTGCACTAGAAGCGGGCCCCAATCGTAGATTGGCTCCACATCGCATTCCTTCAACTGGAGAATATTTGGTAAATACCGATGAGTATTTTTTACATCCCGACGGATATTGGCGTGGAGCAGGAATTGCCATTCCGGTATTTTCTTTGCGTAGTAAAAATGGCTTGGGAGTTGGTGAATTTAAAGACTTGACGCTGCTAGTCGATTGGGCCGCAAAGCTCGGTTTAAAGATGGTACAAATCCTTCCTATCAATGATACCTCTGGTACCAAGACCTGGGTGGATTCTTATCCCTATTCTTGTTTGTCGACCTATGCCTTGCATCCGCTTTATTTGAACGTGGAAGAACTGGAAGGTTCGAAAAAAATATTGGATCGTAAAAAATTAGCGGCTGCTAAGAAAAAACTCAATGCGCTGGCAGAGATTGACTATGAGGCTGTGATGGATATAAAAAGCAAATATGCCCGACAGGTTTTTGACCAACAAAAGAAAACATTAGGAAAGGACTCCGCTTTCCAACAATTTATAAAAGACAATCAACATTGGTTGCCTGCCTATGCCCTTTTCTGTTATCGCCGCGATCAAAATGGAACGGCAGATTTTAATCAATGGAAAACAGATGCTGTTTTTACAGCCAAAGGATTGAAAGCAGGAACGAGTCCAAAGGCGAAGCATTATGACGAGATTGCTTTTTATTATTTTCTCCAATACCACCTCGACCGACAATTAAAAACCGCAGCAGATTATGCTCGTGCTCATGGCATCATTCTCAAAGGAGATATTCCGATTGGAATTTATCGCTATAGCGTCGATGCCTGGATGGAACCGCACTTATTCAACATGAATGGTCAATCCGGCGCACCGCCAGATCCTTTTTCGGAAACCGGACAAAACTGGGGTTTCCCGACCTACAACTGGCAAGAGATGGCCAAAGACGGTTACCAGTGGTGGCAAAATCGCCTCAAGCAATTGTCTGCTTATTTTGATGCTTTTCGAATCGACCACATCCTGGGATTTTTTAGGATTTGGCAAATTCCTTTGGAGCAGGTAGATGGCGCTTTGGGGTTTTTCAATCCTGCGATTCCGATTCAGCTATCGGAGTTTGCAGGAAGAAATATTGCTTTTAATTATCAACGTTATTGCCAGCCTTACCTTAGTCCTGAAATCATTCAGGAACAATTTGGTAAAGACGCAAAATATGTCATCCAAACTTTTCTAGACCAAATCAATCCAGAGCACTTTCAGCTCAAAGAAAAATTTTCTACCCAACGAAAAATAGATCATTTCCTCCAACAAGCCAAACAGAAATCAAAGCTTCCACTGCGGGTCCAACTATTCAATCTCGTCAGCAATGTTTTGTTTATGGAAGTTGAAGGTTCAGAGGGAATGGAATTTCATCCACGCATTGACTTGCAAAAGACCGCTAGCTTTCAAGCCTTGGATACCAATACTCAAAATGCAATAAACGATTTATACCAGGATTATTTTTATCATCGTCAGGAAGATTTTTGGCGAGCGCAAGCCATGACCAAATTGCCCGTCATTAAGGCTGCGACCAATATGATGATCTGTGGAGAAGACTTGGGCATGGTGCCTGACTGTGTCGCGGGAGTGATGGAAGAACTCGGATTTTTGAGTTTGGAAATCCAACGCATGTCTAAAAATCCGAAGACGGAATTTTTGCAATCTAAAGACATTCCTTACTTGTCGGTGGCGAGTCCTTCTACCCATGACATGTCTACGATTCGAACTTGGTGGGAAGAAATGGAAGGACCGCAGCGTTTGCGTTTTTATCAGCAGGAAATTGGTCGTTACGATACGCCGTCTCCTGAGTGTACGCCTCTTATTGCGGGAAGCATTTTGCGGCAACATTTATTTTGGCCAGGGATGTGGACGGTTTTTCCTATTCAGGAATTACTGGCGATTGATGGGAAGCTGAGACGAGCAGATGCGGAAGCGGAGCGGATCAATGTACCTGCGAATCCGCAGCATTACTGGCGCTATCGCTTTCATATGAACTTGGAAGAATTGATGGAAGAAGAGGCATTTAATGAGCGACTGCGGGAGCTGTTTATTACGGCGGGGAGAGGGTGATGGGGATTTTGAATTTTGATTGGGACGAAATATCGTGAGTGGGAGGACTTGCCAACGACCAGTAAGGGATTTCCTGGAGTAGTCGCCTCAATCAATGCAATGGTTTAGTTTAATTAATCATTGATGAACCAATACTTCTCCACGAATTCGCGATTTTTCGTCAAAATCATTATTCAAAATTGGCGATTCGATATTAGGAGTGTTCAGAAAAAAAATGGAAGAGGAAATATTCAATATTCCTATCCACAATTAAACTTCCACCTTTTTCTTTTTCTGAACAGCTCTAATATTGATTGGAACGAAACACCGTATTTTCCTAAAACAATCCCAGAACAAAACGAAATTCTCCAGACCTTATCCTTTTTACTTCATTGGTATTGGAAGACTCTACATCGCATTCGAAAGTGCCTTCTATAGTAGCTTCCAGGCCATCAGATTTCCCTCTCTTGGTAATTACAAACGAAGCATTGGCTTGATCGTTAACCGAAGACCAGTAATCTCCCGTGTCATCTGCAAAAGCGATACCTACTTTAGTAAGGTCAAAAGCACAAGCTACGATTGAATTGTAAGAATGAGTTCCTTCTTTAAACATCTCATAAAAAAAATCTGAATCAGGATACGGCTCAATGCTATTAGCGGCTAAGGTTACCTGCGCTCCTTCTCCTTCCACCCAGAAGCCGCCGTTAAAATAAGTATTTACCCCTGCACTTCCGCAACTACTAAGGCCTGAACCTTGCCCCGTTAGCCCATCAAAAAGAATTTCTTTTCCATCTAATACGCCATAAAAGAAGTTTCCATTCTTTGGTGCGCCACTATCATCTTTACAAGCGGAAAGCTGTAGGAATAAAAACGCGAACATCATTACGATGACAAATTGAGTTTTCTTAATCATTTTATATTTTTTTATATTTTAAATACCGTGTAACAAAAGTTAATGAATGTTTTGAGCTATGATTTTTTGATATAATCGAGGAATGCACGGAGTTTGATAGCCTTAGCTATCATAACGAGTACATGACGAAGAGTATAACAAAAAGGCATGTTCAAAATG
>CALLVY010000737.1 GCA_938015925.1 uncultured Saprospiraceae bacterium | reverse complement strand
ATTTTTCTTGCTCAGCACCATAGCGAACCGCTGCTCGGATGGTATGCGCTTCGCAATATCGACAGCCAGTAGTCATGCTAGAAATATAAGCCAATAGCCGTTTTAGGCTACTAGTCACTCGCCCTTTATTTTCCATAACCTCTTTATTCATCTCCAAAAAAGACGTAGCTATTCTTGGGCGGTGCATCATGGTAAAAAGGCTATTCGGTACAAAGCCCAAAGTCTCTTGATAAAAACGGCCCATTTCTTCAGCCTCAGAACTATGATTGGTATCCAATGGATTTACGAGTGGTCTCTTCATTTTAATTTGGTATTTATTCTAAACAATTTGTACATCTAAAAACTTGTCAATTATTCGCCGCAATTTATGATTTTTCAACAAACCATTGCTTTAGTTTGAGTAGTAATTTGAATAATTTGATGTTTAGCGACGGATTGGCATTGAAATAAGCTTTATTAATGGAGATCCAATCGCCATTATCTCTGATCAGCTCTTCTAAATCACGAAATAGTACTTCTCCCGCAGGATGCAAAGGCGCTTTCCAATAAATCCCCTGATTCGTCATCGCAAAACCTTCTTTACAAGATCCCAGCATACTCTGATCGCAAATAAAAAAGATGCGTTCTCCTTTTCCTGGTAGTAAAAAATTCTTTAGCGCTTGCTCCATTGCTTCCGCAGGCATTTTTATAAAATTGGTATAAACCGTTTCTTCTTCTTTGTCGAAATTCAAATAATCGAAAATCATCTGTTCCAATTTCACCTCTTCTTTTTTCCGATTGGTATATCTCAAAATCGCTTGTGGCAAATCGAAACCATGCAAAGGCTGACAATGCAAAATGATAAACTGCTCCAAAAGGCCTTCAAATTCTCCATCCAATAATTCATAAATGGCCGGATCAGCACTATCTCCCGTATTTTTCTCGTACAAATTCAATAACTCTTCGGACAATTGCTCCGACCTTCGATTGATAATTTCGTGATAACCAGATTGGTAAAATTGCTCCAGATAATCTTTATAGCTTCCTGGAAACAACTCCACTTTCACTTTTTCCGACAAGCTTGCCAAAAAGCGGTGTTCCAATTGGCGGGACATTCGTTCGGTTTGACTAAAATCCAGTAAATTTTCTTCGGTAGAAAAATTCATGCGGCAAAATTACTTAAATCTGCGGAAATGATGGTAGAAGAGTTTGGGGAGAGCATACTGGAATATCGAATATCAAATATTGACTGGGGGAACTTCCCTACTAGGTGATCCGTTTTTAACGGATTAAAAGCTAGAACAATAGAGTAAAATGGCTAGAATTAGCCTATTTTGGAGCATTGGAAAGGGGGATAAAAAAAGCTACCCCTAACCTGACATTTCAGGAAGGGGTAGTCCACACACTATGAGAACACCCATTAAATCTTATTTAGTTTTCTAATTATTTTTTGCTTTATTTATAACTGCTTATGGGTAGTTCGCATGATATAATTTCTATATGCCAAGTTCAGTGCCAACAAATGTTACCGATTTTAATGTATGTTAAACTTAAATATTTAACTCTTTGGCAATCAGTTTCTTTTTCCTTAATGCCCATTTTAGTTAAAATCCTTATATATAGTTAACAAAAAGTTAAACCCTCTTTTTTTGTTACTTTTAGGGCGATTTTTTAAAATCCTGGCATCCGTGCCAAATAATCATTGTTCTTTGAAGAGTCTAGTAGTCAATCAAAACGAAGAACAAATACTTGTATTGAACTTGTCGAAATAAGCGACTATGAACGAATGTTCCCGCAGGGTCAAAACCGACATAAGGAGGTTCATGAGCGATAGCGAACTAAGTGAGAGAACCTGCCTCTGCCGGCAGGCAGGCCGCGGAAGCGGACGGGAAGGCATTTAATTCTTCGTTTTGGTTGACTCACACACTGGATTTTTCAAAGAACCATAATCAAGGTCAATGATCTCACAAAAATCTATTCAGGAAATAATGGACGCTGCCAAAGTAGAAGAGGTGGTGGAAGAGTTTGTCAACCTCAAACGCAGGGGGGCCAACATGATCGGCAATTGTCCTTTCCATAATGAAAAGACGCCATCCTTTACCGTCTCCCCTACCAAAAACCTTTACAAATGTTTTGGATGTGGTAAGGCTGGTAATTCTGTTGGCTTTATCATGGAACATGAGACCATGAGCTATCCTGAGGCATTGCGTTATTTGGCTAAAAAGTATAGGATTGAATTAGAGGAAACTCAAACTTCTCAAGAAAGTATTCAGGAACGCCAGCATCGCGATAGCCTTTTTATCATCAATGATTATGCGCAAAATTTCTATGATGAACAATTGTTTGAAACAGATACAGGCAAATCAGTAGGACTTCATTATTTTAAAGAAAGAGGCTTTAGAGAAGAAACCATCAAAAACTTTGGTTTGGGATTCGCTCCTGCAAAAGGAGACGCTTTTACCGTAAAGGCTACTCAGGATGGTCATAAATTGGAAATGCTCAAAAGCTTGGGCTTGACTTCCAAACATGGTCGCGATTTTTTCCGAGATCGAGTGATGTTTACCCTCCACAATCTTAGTGGAAAGGTCATAGGGTTTGCCGGACGGATTTTACAAAAAAATGTAAAAGCGCCAAAGTATATCAATTCGCCGGAAACGGAAATCTACCTCAAGAGTAAATTCCTCTATGGTGCTTATCAGGCTCGAAAAAGTATTCGTCAAAACGATGAATGCATCATGGTGGAAGGTTATACTGATGTGATCTCTTTGCATCAGGCAGGCGTTGAAAATGTAGTGGCTTCTTCTGGAACCTCTTTGACTGTTGATCAAATCAATTTGGTTAAACGTTATACGCCCAATATCAAAATACTTTATGATGGAGATGCGGCGGGTGTCAAAGCAGCACTCCGTGGATTGGATTTGGTTTTGGAACAAGACCTTAATGTAAAAGTCGTTCTACTCCCAGAAGGAGAAGATCCTGATTCTTATTTGCAAAAAGTAGGGATCACCGCTTTTCAGGAATACTTGAAAAATCAGGCGAACGATTTTATTCTCTTCAAAACGGAATTGTTGATGGCCGAGGCCGCCAATGATCCGGTGAAGAAGACCAAGTTGATCAAAGACATCGTCAGCAGTATCGCGAGGATTCCTGATCCGTTGAAACGTTCTCTTTTTGTGAAGCAATGTGCTTCGGTAATGGATGTGGATGAAAACATCTTGATCAATGAAGCCAATAATATGGTGACGGAGTTGGTCCGAAAACGACGACAATATCGCCAACGAGATGACAGCCCGCGAAATCCATCTCCCAATAACTTTCTAAAACCTGTTCCCAACCAAGAACAGCAGGGACAAGATGGAACGACCAAAGAATCTAAAAGCAACCGAGTCGTTTTGGAGGGGATGCAATTGCAAGAGCGGGAAATAGTCAGAGTTCTAGTGACCCATTGCGGAAAAGTATTTGATGAAGAGGAAAACCTAAATGTAGAAGCTTATATCCTGAGTAATATAGAAGAGGTGATCAATGATTTTCAAAACAAATTATACGAACGGGTCATTAAAGAATGTTTGGAAAAAGTAATTAGCGGAGTAAATTTTTCTAGTTCTTACTTTGTCAATCATCCCGATCAGGAGGTAAGTCAACTCGCTATCAGTTTGCTTCACAGTCCTTTTGAATATAGCCCCAACTGGATAACGATGCACAATCATCCTCTACAAAACCAACCGGATCCTGATATGAATTTCAAGAAGGATAGTATCAATGTGGTCTATATGTATAAGATGAAGAAAGTCGATCAGATGCTTTCTGAAAATCAGGAAAAAATCAAACAAGCTCAGAATGAAAAAGATGAGGGCAGTTATATGACCTTATTGCGGATTCATCAAAAGCTATCGCAAATGCGAAATGACTTGGCCGCGGAATTTAAGGCGGTGGTTTTGCGCTAATCTGACGCTTTAAAATAACCTCCTAACAAACGGGAACTTCGATCAAAAGAGGTTCCCGTTTTCATTTTTCGTATAAACAATTTGTACCCAAAAATTGGGTAGCTATAATTTGGACTTGACCAAAGAATAAAAACTTAAATGATCGAAAACTATCTATTTACCAATCATTATCCTAGCCCCTGATTTAAGATCCTTTTAATTTATATTTTATCCATGAGCATTATCTAAAGACATTCAGGCCTATATATATTAGAAAAATACTTCTATATACTTCCCTCTTACTATTCTTAAGCTTGGCATATTTAGTGCTACTAGTATACGGTGAGTACACTACTAGGAAACTAGTATTTTACTTTCTTCTAAGAGAAATTTGACAGCCCAGAAACAGATACCGAATATGACAATATTTACCAACATCACTGATTGGTTAATTGCTGATAACTTAAAGCACTCCGAATTTGAATTCCGGAAAGCAAAAATTGTACTCTACACCAAGCTCACTTTCCTAATCTTTGGATTTGCCGTTTGGGGAGTATCCGTATCCATTCAAGACAATGTTCCTTTTCCATTCCACATTGGTATTCCCCTACTCATCGTTCTTATCATTACCTTTCGGTACATACAGAATTTGATCTATGCCGGAAATATCATGGCAGCTTTGCTGGCCCTGTTTCTGGTACCCATGACCATTTATGATGGCGGTTTATTTTCTGATAATCTGGTGTGGTTATCGATTGTTCCAATGGTTGCTTTTTTCCTGGCCAATATTACTTCAGGTTTAATTTGGACGGCAGGCCTATTGGTTTTTCAGTTTACTTTATTTAAACTGGCTCAGGCCAATAGCACTACTTATGAGCATTACATTCAAAATATCACTGCAGAATATTATTACTCCAGCTTTGCCTTTTTCTTTATTTTCTTTACGGCCATGATTACCATTTTTAAAAGAGAGCAAAATAAAATTATTGAGACGCTCAATTCACAAAAAATGGATTTGGCCAAACAACAAAAAGCCTTAGCTCAAAAAGCACATGAATTGGAAGTGGTACAACGAGATCTAGAATTCACCAATAAGGAATTAGAACAATTTGCCTATGTAGTTTCTCATGACCTAAAAGCTCCGCTGCGAGGCATCAATTCTTTTTCTCATTTACTACAAAAAAATCTAACTAAGAAAGGACACCTCGACAAGACCAATATGGAGTTCTTACACTTCATCATGGGTTCGGTCACCAACATGAATCAATTGATAGAAGACTTGATCACTTTTGCCCGTACCGGAAAAGGCGGGGATGATCAGTATGTAAAAATAAACCTGGGTATGATCAAAGAGATTGTGCTACAGAATTTGCAATCGAATATTGAAGACAATGAAGCCAAAATCATTTGGTACAATATGCCAAAAAACATCAATGCTCCTAAGGTTAGGGTGATTCAACTTTTACAAAACCTGATTTCCAATGCGATCAAATACAGAAAGCCAGAAGTAAGCCCAGTCATCACCATCTCAAGTAAGGAATTCGATACCCATTTTGAATTTGCGATCAAAGACAATGGACTGGGAATTGCTCCTGAAAACCAAAGTAGAGTTTTTGATATTTTTGTAAAATTGGAATCTGTTCACTATCAAGACAGCTCTGGGATTGGATTGGCGACTTGCAAGAAAATAGTAGAGCACATGGGTGGAAAAATCTGGTTGGATTCTACAGAAGGAAAAGGTTCGGTATTTTATTTTACCATCTTAAAAGATAAGGAAGTGCTTACTCCTAAAAGCCATAGAGTAACCGATGATGTCCTCGCCTAATCGACCTCAAATTGATACAAAAAAATAACCCGGCTCCTAATTAAAGAAGTCGGGTTATTTTTTTTTAGAAGAAAGATCTACTCATTACGATTCAAACAATCCAAATCTTCAAAAGCCGTTTTTAATCGATCTACAAAACTCTGCTCTGCAACTCGCAACCACTTTCGAGGATCATAATTCTTCTTATTCGGTTTATCATCTCCGTCCGGGTTACCAATTTGCGTTTGCAAATAGTCTTTCTTGTCTTCGTAATAATCGCGAAGACCATCCCAAAATGCCCATTGCATATCCGTATCAATATTCATCTTAACGGCACCATATCCGATCGCTTCGCGGATTTCTTCACGAGAAGAACCAGAACCACCGTGGAATACAAAGTTGATTGGATTAGAACCAGTTTCGAATTTTTCTTGGACAAATTCCTGAGAGTTTTTAAGAATTTCTGGCTTTAGTTCCACATTCCCAGGCTTGTATACTCCGTGTACATTTCCAAAAGCTGCAGCGATCGTAAAACGATTACTGATCTTACTCAGTTCTTCGTAAGCATAAGCGACTTCTTCTGGCTGCGTGTACAATCTGGAAGAATCAATATCGGTATTGTCTACACCATCTTCTTCTCCCCCAGTTACTCCCAATTCAATTTCCAAAGTCATTCCGATCTTGGACATCCGAGCATGGTATTCTTTACAGACTTCGATGTTCTCTTCAATCGGCTCTTCACTCAAATCCAACATATGCGAACTAAACAAAGGATAACCACGAGATTCAAAAAAGCGCTCCCCTGCTTCCAACATCCCATCAGCCCAAGGCAATAGATTTTTGGCGCAATGGTCGGTATGAAGAATTACGGTCACTCCATAAGCTTTTGCCATCGCATGCACATGCATCGCTCCAGAAATAGCTCCCAAGACCGCTGCCTGTTGATCTGTATTCGCCAATCCTTTTCCTGCGAAAAAGCTGGCTCCACCATTAGAAAATTGAATCATCACTGGAGAGTTGACTTCCCGTGCTGTTTCTAATACGGCATTGATTGAATTGGTACCAATAACATTTACCGCTGGTAAGGCAAAGTTATTTTCATTGGCATAATTAAAAAGCTCTGTTACTTCATCGCCCCATAAAACACCGGGACGGAAACGAGTTGCAATAGCTGACATGCGTTTTGTTTTGTTTTATTTATAAAATAGGATAACCAGTTCCAATAGTTCGAAAATGGTTTCCAACAATTTTTTATATCACACCTTTCTCTGTAAGGTATAGTTCTGCATCCAAAGCAGCCATACAACCGGTCCCCGCAGCAGTCACTGCCTGACGATAGATATGGTCTTGTGCATCACCACTAGCAAAGACGCCTTCGATATTGGTATGCGTTCTTCCCGGACGAGTAATTAAGTAGCCGGTGTCTTCCATATCCAACCAACCTTTAAATATATCGGTGTTGGGTTTATGTCCAATCGCTACAAAAAATCCACTTACCGGAATGACGGTTTCTTCTTTGCTAATATTATTGATAACGCGAATTGATTCTACTTCTTTGTCTCCCATGATTTCCTGGGTAGAAGTATTCCAATGGATGATGATATTTTCCGTATTTTTCACGCGCTCTTGCATGATCTTAGACGCTCGCATTTCATCGCGACGAACAATCAAGTGAACTTTAGGACACAATTTAGCCAGGTAAGAGGCTTCTTCTGCGGCAGTATCTCCACCACCAACGACAGCCACTTCTTTTCCTCTAAAAAAGAATCCATCACAAACGGCACAGGCAGAAACACCTAGGTTCATAAATTTTTGTTCTGACTCCAAGCCCAGCCATTTGGCAGAGGCTCCAGTAGAAATCACTATCGAGTCGGCAGTATATTCATCGCCAGCCTCTGTCCAAACACGGTGAACGGGACCAGTAAAATCTACTTTAGTCACCATTTCCATGCGGATATCGGTGTCGAATCTTTCTGCTTGCTTACGAAAATCTTCCATCATCTGAGGGCCTTGAACGCCATCGGCATATCCTGGATAGTTTTCTACTTCTGTAGTGATCATCAATTGTCCACCTGGCTCTGGGCCAGTAAACAATAAAGGCTTCATATTTGCGCGAGCCGCATATACAGCGGCGGTATAACCTGCAGGGCCAGACCCTATGATTAAACAGTTAACGTGTTCTTTTACATTTGACATTAGACGTATAGAATTTTTTTGGTTATCAGTTGGTCGGGTAGGAAAAATTACTAAATCGGTGCAAAAATAATAAACTTTAGTCCTTTTTCCTTACCTAAGCCAATCAAGAATGAAATTATCTCGTTAATAGTGTTGAAGTTCTTAAAAAATAGATAGATGACTTCTCCGCTGGCGGACAAAGACAGGTTTTAAAACCACTGAATTCAGGGCTTTTTGTTTGCTTATTGCTTCCAAACAGCTTAGCGAGCCATTTTTAGTCTAAGTAGAGGTGTCGTTGACAGATAATAAAGCCTCACTTATCTTATCTCTTTGTTTTTAAGTAATGCTTAATGTAACTTGTATACATTAGACTTTATTCTAAATAATTTAGTATGGCTAAAAACTAGTCTTTTATTCCTATCCTTCGTCGTGTCCTCGCCATAATAGCTACGGCTATTAGGCTCCGGGCACTTCTCGGCTAGAAATAAAATTACTTGCGTGAACCTCCTTTGTCGGTTTCTGCCTTTTTAGCTCATAAAACCATTTTAGAATAAAGTCTATTGACCTCTCTATAAACCGCCATTAAAAAACAAAAATCACCATAAGAATGTTGCAATTTCTGTATCCCTTAAGTTTTATTGTTAGTCTTTCAGGACTGATTCTTTGGTTTTACCATGAAGGCAATCCCAAGCGTAGCCGGCTGATGAGTCAGGCTTTCCTTGGTGGTTTCTTAGTTTACCTTTGTTCTTTGGGCTTATCCAATGGAGATTTGTCTAGCAAACTGTGGATTTTATTTCGCGATTTGATGGTTCTTGCAGTCGTTTCCCAAGGATTCAACTTTCTCAAAAACAATAAAGTTTTATTTTTTGGGGGATTGTCTATACTCTACACGGTATTTTATCTTTTTGGTTTCCAAAAAATGGCACAAACTTTTGCACACTCCCCTATTTCGTCCAACAATTCGACGACGCTGACTTCAGAGGGCTTTTATGGAGAATTATTGGTCGATATCGCTGATCAACATCAATTTGAAGAACTACAAGACTTGATTGCCCAATATGGATTGACTTATGAAAAGGCTTTTAGCCCTGCTCATCCTGAGCAAACCGACTTGGATGATTATTTCCTCGTGGATGTATCGGATCAATATGAGCATCAGTTAATCGAGATTCAGGAAGCCTTAATGGCTAGTGGTCTGGTCGATGAGGTGGAAGAAAATGAACAGGTTCAATTGGATCCTATGGAACGTTTCCAACCCAATCGAAAAGGTAGAAGTTTTGGTCTAAACGATCCTGAAGTCGTACAACTTTGGGGCTTTGATGCCATGAAAGTAGATCAACTTTATACTTTAGTACAAAAAAACAAAATTAAACCGCAACGCAAGGCGCTCATTGCGATCCTGGATACAGGAGTAGATGCGCAACATGAAGACCTCAAAGCAAACTTCAAGTCAATCAGTTCCAGATCTGATAAAGACCAAGCGGGACATGGTACACATTGTGCGGGGATTGCCGGAGCTGTTTCTAATAATAATAAAGGAGTCGCTTCTTTTTCTATGGATAATAATTTTGTAGAAATCACTAGTGTAAAAGTATTGAGTGACTTTGGTGGAGGCACCCAGCAAAGCATCATTAATGGAATCATCGAAGCGACGGATAAAGGCGCAGATGTTTTATCCTTATCCCTTGGTGGCCCTTCCAC
>CALLVY010000736.1 GCA_938015925.1 uncultured Saprospiraceae bacterium | reverse complement strand
AAAGTCGGACTACCTAGAAATTTAGGTATATCAACAGACTAAGTATTTTCGAAAAAAAAGGTAATAATTTTTAGTACTTTTTTTTAGAAAAAGAGCAATTGACTAGTGAATAGGAAATGGTGTGGACATTCAAAATCAAAAAATTGAATGTTTTCTGGGGATGCTTTAGAGAAATATTTGATCGAAAAGAATATTTCTTTTTTTTGTTGAGTAGAACGGCAATAAATATAACAAAGTTATTTAGAACCTCCAAATAGGTTCCCTAGTCCTTTGGCTTAAAATCAATCCATAAAGCAGGCGTATTTATTCTACCTCAACTGAGGAATTCAAAGTTCTATCGACAAAACAATAAGTCTCCGAGAAACAACATATGCCTAAAGAACTTCCATAAGTTTTCAATAGAATTAAAAAAAAACTTACAAATATTATTACCTTTTGTCTTTTAAAAACATAATCTACAAATAATGCCAAGCAAGCAACTAGCAGATTCGCTAGTCATACAAGGATTAAAGTCGGAGAAAGAACAAGAGAAAGACGCCATGCTGGAATACCTTTATGAGCGATGCTACGATACCGTGGCAGGTTATATCCTCAAAAATAAAGGAACAAGAGCAGACATCAAAGACATCTTTCACGATGGCTTGATCGCCTTTTACATGATGGCTCGTCAAAACAAACTCGATAAAGAAGTCAGAGTAGAAGCTTACCTCTTTACGATCTGTCGCAATCGATGGACCCGACATTTAAAAAAACAATCGGAGCAGGTCGCTTTAAGCGAACGACTGCATACCATTCCTATGGATCCTGAGCAGATGACCAATTTGCTGGGGGAGGAACGAAGTGAGTTGATTGATAAAGTGCTCAAAAGTTTAGGAGACGAATGCTACGAGCTTTTGGTTCATTATTATTTTGACCGCATGCGATTCAAACAAATCGTAAAAGTCATGTCTTACTCTAGTGAGCAAGTCGCTAAGAATAAGAAATCTGCCTGTATGAAAAAAATGAGGGAGAAGGTTTTAAATTCTCCTTATTACAAAAACTTTTTGAAGCATTAATATGAGACCATTTAGTGATCAAGATCTGGAAGATTACATTCTTGAACGCCTCAGCGAGTCAGACAGCCTGGCGCTGAAAAGCGCATTAGCGCAAAATCCAGACTTGCAACAACGACTTCGGGAAATACAAGTCAACATTGACCAAGCCGAACACTTGGGGGCTTTGAAGATGAAAAAAAAGCTGGAAGGAATTGGGGAAAAATTTCATCAAAAAAGAGCCGAGGCTGCTCGGCCACGTCGTATGTGGTGGATCGCAGGCGCCGCTGCTGCCGCAGTACTCCTTTTCCTTACTGCTCAATTTTTCTTCCTCTCCTCCCCTTCGACTCAAGATCTTTTTGCACAACACTATCAAAGCTATCCGCTTCCTTTCAATCAGCGGAGCAACGAAGCCGCCGATAAAAAATTGATTGACGCTGGAAGCTATTATCGCAAGGGTGATTTCCAACAAGCGATTCCACTCCTGCAGGAATTGGTCACTGCTGATTCGGAAGATTCGCGCCTGTACTTGGCCCTTGGTATAAGTCATCTCGAAGCACAAGAGGCTCCTCAAGCCATTGAAGCTTTGGCGCCATTGATTGCAAGATCAGATACTTTGTATTTGGCTCAGGCGCATTGGTATACGGCATTGGCACATTTGCAATTGGCTGATGTTTTTTCCTGTAAAAAAGAATTGCAGTGGTTGGCTACGCAAGCGGAAGGATTTAAAAAAATAGAGGCGGTACAATTATTAAAAGAATTGGAATAAAATTTCTGATTAGAATTTTCTTTCTAAAGAACGGGCGCGGCTTATGCTGCGCCCGTTCTTTTTATTGAAAAAAAAGAAACTACCTCGTTACCTTTTTCTTCCGCTCGACTTAGTCTATAAAATCACAACAACAATCCAAGGTTCATTAAAAAACAAAACCATGAAACTCAATTCTACTAAAAGTCCTTTAAGTCTCTTTTTCGTTTTAATAATTTTCGCTTTTTCCACACAAAACTTATATGCCATTGTAGAATATAGCCATCTGGAAATTTTGAATCAACCGAATGAAATGGAACAAGTAAGCAAAGCAAATAAAAAGCAAGAGCGAAAAATCAAAAAACTTGAAAAAAAAATAAACAAATACCAACAAAAAAAAGAAGAACCAAATAAAAAAGGAATTGGGCTTTTAATCCTTGGATTATTTTTCTTGATTCTTGGCGTAGTCCTTCTTATTGCGTCTCATGGTGCGGGCTTAAGTGGCATAGGATACTTCATTATAGCTATACCTTGTATCATAGCAGGTATCGTATTGCTCTTGGTTCAGGCTTTTAAATAAAACATCTAACAAGATCATTAATCCTCTAAACAAAAAAAACGAACCAACTGACAATCAACAAACTAAACACCACAATCATCTTATTTTTTGCTAATCTTTGGAAAGTCATTTTGTTTTTAGATTGTTCCAATTCCGATATCCTTCCGGTATCAGAATTTTTAAAAAAATACCCATTCGCCATACAGGCTTGACAACAAATTATTGCTATACACTAATTTTTTTATAACAAATTTTTATTCAAAAAAACAAAAAATTCAAACACATGAAAAGTTCAAATCTTTTATTTTTCGCCTTATTTCTATTTATACTTTCTTCTTGTGCCAAAGAGGAAGTAACACCTACAGAGAGTGTCGTTAGGATCGAAGGAAAAAAAGCCAACCCACCAAATCCAACCAGAACGTTTCTTTTCGAATCAGAACCTATCGCACTCACTTTACCAGAATTATTTTTACTAAATACGCGAATGCATAACCTAAATTCTTTTGCACTCATTTCCAACTGTGAGGTCTTCGACTATGTCGACTTCAATCCTAACGACAACATAAAACTTACCCAATCCACCATCGACCCTGACTTAACCTACTTCCAAATTGTAGATGTAGAATACATCTATTACGGCAATCCAAACAACCAAACCAACGACCCTGTCTGGACTGCTTTTGGTGGAAATATTGAAGTACGAACCAGCCCTCAAACTTACAGTAATTGCCCCTTAATCGAATTTGAATTCTCAAATAATACCTGGCAAATCGATATGGAATTTAATATTAACCTGGTCCCAATCTACCAAGGAGGTTCTTGTCCAATCAATTGCTAAATTTAAGTTTCCGCTTTCGGATTAACACAGAATTTTATAACCAATGTTTAACCATTTCTCCTTCGGGGGAAGTGGTTTTCATTCTTTAAAATGGTTCTTCAAAAAAATAGTGTTTCTAAGGACGGGTAAGTGCTTAGCGCAATAAAATCAACAAGGCGCCCAAAGCGGTTAAGATCAAAATCATATTCCGGTATGCTTTTTCTTTGATTTGCTCGACTAGTTTTATTCCCAAAAACAAGCCCAAAGCCAAGGCAGGAAAAAGCCGTACATTCAAAGACAAACTTTGCCAGGATACCGTTTCCCAAACAAAAATATGGAAAGGGAGTTTGAATAAATTGATGATAAAAAACAACCAGGCGGCGGTACCGATAAATTCATTTTTGGGTAAGCGCATCGCCAGGAAATAAATATTGGAAAAAGCGCCCGCCAAATTCCCAACCATCGTGGTAAAGCCCGCGCTCGATCCCATCAGTCCGGCAAACCACCATTGATCGGGCACCTTTTTATCTTTTTTATTGCCCCACCAAAACATCATCAGCACCGAGCCCAAAATAATCACCGCCATGCCCTGCTTGAATATTTGCTCTGGCAAATCCTTCCCTACCCACACACCTATCAAAACCCCAGCCATCATCCAGGGCAATAATTGAAAAAGCAATTTCCACTGCGCATGGCGGCGGTAATACCAAACGGCAAAGATATCTCCCATCGTCAACATCGGCAATAAAATGCCTGTCGACGTTTTTCCTCCAAATACCAATGCCAATAAGGTCACCACTATAATACTGATGCCTTTTATCCCGGATTTGGAAATGCCTAAAATCAAGGCTGCCAAAGCGGCTAAAGCCCATTGGTAGCCTTGCAATTGGTAATTATCTGCCAGCTGGAAAAATGCTTGTAATTCGGACAAGAGACGCTATTGAATGGTTAGAAATTGTTTTAAAATAGCAAGGTAATACAAACTATTGATGGAGGAGAAAATCCTGAATAAGAATTAATTCTAGGTATAGTAAAAAAATAATTAAGAAGGAAAGAGGGTATTCAGTTTCCCGCAGATTTCGCAGATTCCGCAGATCTTTTTAGGTTCGATCGTCATTTCTGCGAGATCTGCGAAATCTGCGGGACACCTTTTTCTTTTATCCTGTTCTTAGGATTTAATTTTCAAATTACATTTTATTTCCCTTGAGATTATTAACTTTGGCAGATAGACAAAATAAAACCAGTATGAATAAAATAGTATCCGGTGCTCAAGAAGCCATTCGTGGAATCGAAAGCGGTATGACTTTGATGTTAGGCGGTTTTGGCCTCTGTGGCATCCCTGAAAATTGTATTTCTGCATTGGTAGAAAGTGGGGTTACGGAACTCACTTGTATCTCTAATAATGCAGGAGTAGATGATTTTGGACTTGGTCTCTTGCTCCAAAAAAGGCAAATCAAAAAGATGATCTCTTCTTATGTGGGAGAAAACGATGAATTCGAACGCCAAATGCTCAGTGGAGAATTGGAAGTAGATTTGATTCCTCAAGGTTCTTTGGCGGCCAGATGTCAAGCTGGTGGTTCTGGTATTCCTGCTTTTTATACGCCAGCGGGTTTTGGTACCGAAGTAGCCGAAGGCAAGGAAGTCCGTTATTTCAATGGAAAACCGCACCTCCTCGAACATGCACTAACGGCCGATTTTGCGATCGTTAAAGCTTGGAAAGGAGATCGTTATGGCAATTTGCTCTTTAAAGGAACGGCCCGAAACTTCAATCCATTGATGGCCATGGCTGGAACCATTACCATTGCGGAAGTAGAAGAACTCGTAGAACCGGGCGAACTCGACCCAAATACCATTCACACACCAGGGATTTTTATCCAAAGAATTTTCCAGGGAAAAGATTATGAAAAAAGAATTGAGCAAAAAACGGTAAGACCGAAAGCTTAAGCTGCTGCTCTAAAGGACTTTTTCAAATCAACATTAAAAAACGCGTAAAGGACGGAAAAAATAGATTCATCTATTATTTCGTGAACCTTCGGGTTCCGTCAAACTACTAAAATCCACACCATGCTAGATAAAATAGGTATCGCCAAAAGAATCGCTCAAGAATTACAAGATGGATGGTATGTCAACCTCGGAATTGGTATTCCTACTTTGATTGCCAACTATATCCCCAAAGGGATTTCCGTAGAATTCCAATCGGAAAATGGCATCTTGGGCATGGGCCCCTTCCCTTTCGAAGGAGAAGAAGATGCGGATATGATCAATGCTGGAAAACAAACCATCACGGCCATGCCGGGGGCTTCTATTTTTGATTCGGCCACTAGCTTTGCAATGATCCGAGGCCAACACATTCAGTTGACGGTATTGGGTGCCATGGAAGTATCGGACAATGGAGACATCGCCAATTGGAAAATCCCTGGCCGTATGGTCAAAGGAATGGGTGGTGCAATGGATCTTGTTGCTTCCGCTGACAATATCATCGTAGCGATGATGCACACCAATAAAAAAGGAAAATCCAAATTATTAAAATCTTGCACCTTGCCACTCACTGGCGTGCAATGCATCAAAAAGGTAGTAACTAATCTCGCAGTTCTGGACATTACGCCTGATGGATTCAAATTGATCGAAAGAGCACCGGGTGTTACGGTTGAGGATATTAAAAATGCTACGGAAGGTCGATTAATTATTGAAGGAGATATTCCAGAAATGAAAATCTAAATATCCGCTGGATTGCCTGCTAATAAAAGTCTTCAACAGCTTCTGGAAATAAATTTCGCCATTTTTCTCATTAGTACTTCGGGAGCTTTGGGACGTTTTGTGACTATGCCTCCGCCGATTACCATTTGGTGGAGATGTCTTAGTGCGCTAATTTTTCTTTTGCTCTATTGTTGGTGGAAAAAAATAGATCTAAAGTTCAACCTTGCTAAGGATGGTGGATTGCTCTTGCTCTCTGGTCTTTTGATGGCCGGGCATTGGGTCTTTTATTTTTATTCTCTCCAATTATCAAATGTCGCCATCGGGATGTTGTCCTTATTTACCTATCCGGTATTGACGGCACTTTTGGAGCCCGTGGTCTTGCGTACTCCTTTTCAATGGACTCATTTGGGGATGGGCTTTCTGATCTTGTTGGGTATCTTTTTCTTGGCTCCAGAATTTGACTTACAAAATAGCCATACGCAAGCGGTAGGCTTTGGCATCCTCTCTGCCCTTTGTTATTCCTTTCGAAATTTGATGATGAAGAAAAAAGTCACGCAATTTAGTGGCTCTATGTTGATGGTTTATCAGGTTTTGACGGTTGTTATTTTACTTTGGCCCCTTTTCTTTATCCTGGATGGTTCTGCGATTCAATTGGAATGGCCAGCGATTATTGCCTTGGGGCTTTTTACGACCGCGATAGGTCATACCCTCTTTGTCCAAAGTTTTAAAAATTTTTCCATCACTCAGGCCAGCATCATCAGTAGCAGTATGCCCATTTATGGCATTTTGATTGGCTTCCTATTTCTTGGAGAAATCCCCAATT
>CALLVY010000735.1 GCA_938015925.1 uncultured Saprospiraceae bacterium | reverse complement strand
TTCCTGATCGCTTTATGTGCCATCTATCGTCCGTCGGAATGGAAACGGGTTTTGATCTTGGTGACCGCTTTTACTATTGGACATTCCTTAACGCTGGCGCTGGCAGTACTCGACCTGATTCGTTTTCCGGGTGATTTAATCGAATGGCTCATCCCTATCACTATCCTAATAACCGCCTTTGCGAATGTAATGTCCCAAAAATCAGCTTTGTCCGAAAACAACTCCAATAGTCGCATCCATTATTTTTTCGCTCTTTTCTTTGGACTCATTCACGGCATGGGATTCAGCAATTTCCTTAGATCGGCTCTCATGCCTGGCCAGGAAGGCCAATTACTTCCTCAATTATTCGCTTTTAACGTCGGAATTGAACTTGGGCAGCTAATGATTGTTGCAATGATAATGGGAACGGCATTTATTGCGTTAAACTTATTAAAGATCCCACAAAGAACCTGGAACCTCTTTGTCTCTGGTGCAGCTGCGGGGATTTCCGTAACTTTGTTACTGGGTTTATTATAAACTTAATAATCGTTTTAAATTTTCATATGAGTGCTAATCATTCTTTATTCGCTGGATTTATTGGTTTGCTTGGCTTTTTGCTATTCACCTCTTTTGCGCCTGCGCATGAATTTCACATGAGTAAATGCCAGATTGATTATAATGAGCAAGAAAAAGCCTTGCAGATTTCCCTTCACCTTTTTATTGATGATTTGGAAGATGCTTTGAAACAAGGAGGAGGGAAACCCATTCACTTGTGTTCGGAAAAAGAAACCGCTGATGCGGAGGAACAACTTTATGCCTATTTACAATCCAACTTCTTACTGGAAGTCAACGAGCAAGCGGTCAGCTATAATTTTATCGGCAAGGAACAAAGCGAAGATTTGATCGGTGTCTGGGTCTATCTGGAAGTTATGGAAGTGGAAAATTTAAAAGACTTCTCCATCACCAATCAATTATTGGTAGAGACTTTTGAGGATCAAAAAAACATTACCAGTGTAAGTGTTCCACCTGCTCAGCAAAAATATTTTATTTTACAAAAAGGAAAAACACAGGAATCGATCAACTACAAATAATTGCTATTTTAAAAATACTCACCAACTCCTCCTCTATCCAATTCAACCGTCAAAATCATGTTCCAACTTTTCAAAAAAATAGCAATCCTGCCGATTCGATTTTACCAAATGGCGATCTCTCCTCTCATCGGTCCTTCTTGTCGATTTACACCTACTTGTTCTCATTACATGGTAGGAGCTATTGAAGAATGGGGAGTATTTAAAGGGATTTGGCTGGGGTTAAAACGAATTTTCAAATGCCATCCCTGGGGACCACATGGACACGATCCAGTTCCCAAAAAAATCCAAAAAAAATAAACCATACTTTCCATATTGATCCTTTGACTTTTGGGATCTCCCACTTTAGTTTGTACCGCTTGTGCTGAACGGGTAAAACAAGATTTAATTTAAATAAAAGAAATGCATAGAAGACCACGAAGAAATCGCCGCAGTAGTGCTATCAGATCAATGACCCGAGAAACTCGTCTGAGCTTGAGCAATTTGATCTATCCTTTATTTCTCATCGACGGAAAAGGAATTCGCAGTGAGATCCAATCGCTCCCCGGCAACTTTCGCCTTTCTTCCGAAAATCTCCTTCAGGAAATTGAAGAATGTTATCAACTCGGCTTAAGAAATTTCATCTTATTTCCTGCCGTAGAAGAAAAGCTAAAAGATAAAACAGCGACCTACAGTTATGACCCCAATAATTTTTACCTACAAACCGCTAGAAAAATCAAGGAAGCTTTTCCCGAGTGCGTATTGATCAGTGATGTAGCCATGGACCCTTATAGCTCAGACGGACATGATGGCTTTGTACAAGATGGTCAGATTTTAAATGACGAAACTTTACCCATCCTCGCCAAAATGTCAATCGCACAAGCGGAAGCCGGCTTTGATCTTTTGGGACCTTCAGATATGATGGATGGAAGAATTGGCTTTATGCGAGAAGCATTGGACGCCGCCGGATATAGCAACACCGGGATCATGTCTTATACCGCCAAATATGCCAGTGCCTTTTATGGCCCCTTTCGGGACGCACTGGATTCGGCACCAAAAGCAGGAGACAAAAAAACGTATCAGATGGATCCGGCCAATCAAAGGGAAGCACTCATCGAAGCGGAATTGGATACCGCTGAAGGAGCCGATTTCTTAATGGTCAAACCTGCCTTAAATTATCTGGATGTTATTTCTTTATTGAAAAATAATTTTGACCTGCCTATCGCGGCCTATCATGTAAGCGGAGAATGTGCGATGTTGATTGCGGCCTGCCAAAAAGGTTGGCTCGATTATGAGCAAGCCATGCCCGAAACGCTCTTGAGTATTCACCGGGCAGGAGCAGATGTTATCCTTACTTATTTTGCCAAAGACTATGCAAAAATGTTGGCCAAGAAATAATGAATTATAAATTAGGAGTGTTCAGAAAAAGAAAAAGGTGGAAGTTTAATTCTGGATATTAATATTGAATAAGGAATTTTCAATTTTGAATAATGATTTTTTTGACGAAAAATCGCGATTTTATAGGGAGATCAAAGAAGGGATTAAACTAAATCATAGCATTGACCGCCCCAATCGATATTCGATATGGAATATTTCCTCTTCCATTTTTTTTCTGAACAGCCCTAATATCGAATCGCCAATTTTGAATAATGATTTTGACGAAAAATTGCGAATTCGTGGAGAAGTATTGGTTCATCAATGATTAATTAAACTAAACCATTGCATTGATCGCCCCAATCAATATTTGATATTGGCAAATGAATATTTCCTTTTCTATTTTTTTCTGAACACCCCTAATCTTCAATCAACAATTTTGAATCATATTTTAGGGACGAAAAATCGCGAGCTTGTGGGAAGGTATTAGCATTGTTCGCCGCAATCAAAATTCGATATTAGTCATTCAACATTGATCATTTCTCTCTTACTTTTTTATTTTTCTGAATACTCCTAATCATGAATACAGATCTACGGACTCCCGTCACTATTATAACAGGCTTTCTTGGCGCAGGGAAAACCACTTTGCTCAATCGAATCATTAGTCAAAATACCGATACTCGATTTGCGATTATTGAAAATGAGTTTGGAGAAACGAGTATCGACAGTGATCTCGTGCTCAGTGAAGCGGACGATATTTTTGAGTTGGCCAATGGCTGTATTTGTTGTACGCTAAGTGGCGCATTGGCTGATACTTTGGCGAAACTGATCCAACGGAAAGATCAATATGACCACCTGCTCATTGAGACCACGGGCATTGCCAATCCACAAGCAGTTGCTGCTCCTTTTTTGGCCGACCAGACGGTACAACAATATTTCCGTCTCGATGCGACCCTTTGCCTTGTCGATACTCCACACCTGGAAGAAGCTTTAAAACTACAACAAGAAGCCACCTGGCAAATCAGCGCTGCGGATTATCTGATCTTTAATAAAACAGATTTGGCTAGTCCAGAATTATTAGAAAAAATCAAAAGCCTGAGTGCCGCGATCAATCCTTTTGCCTTGCAAGTCAGTACGCAAAACGTCGACCTTGATAGTAGCCCACTTTTAAAAGTCCAATCCTCTTCTCCACAAATCATTGAAGCCCAAACCCAGGCGATTGCGGCGGATCACGATCACTTGCACCAGCACATCAGTTCTCAAACTTACCGGTTCACCGAAGCTTTTGACCTCATCAAATTGCGTCATTTCATTCAGGTATTGTTGATGTTTCAAAGTAGTCGAATTTATCGCATGAAAGGGATTCTCCATATTTCCGGACTTCCCGAGCGAATGATTTTCCAATCGGTACAGCAGCAAACGGTTTTTAGTAAAGGAAGCCCTTGGGAATCCAATATTCAACCAGAAAGTCGATTGGTGGTCATTGGTAAAGACTTGAATCGTAGCCAATTTGAAAAACGCCTAAAGTCCTGTCTGGCTTAATCTTCGGCGAAACATTGGTGTTTTTCAATTCCTCCCCTTATTTCTCTATTCAAAATCGCTGTGTCTTCAGCTTTGGTATTTTTTTTGCATATCCAAAGGTAGCTCATTTACCTTCTAGCTAAAATACTGATTAACAGCCTATTGAACCTCCCTATCTTTTCTCTAGAAGTAGGACATAGGCTAAAATAGAGAGAATTTGACACAAGCACTACTTGAAAAGTGGGAATTTATTTCTCAGCTAGGGATCACCTCTAGCCACACTAAAGAAGAATCATTTAAGATTTCTTCTATGAACAAACTATTGGGCATCGCCCTCTTGAGTTCTCTGATTATCATCCCGCTTGAGTTAGTACTTTCAACCTACAAATTGGCTTTCGTCTTAATGGGTTTGGTCCCCATAATCCTCTTTTCCCTTTATCTGTGCAAGCGTCAAAAGCATCAAATGGCTTGGCATATCGTTCTTTTCTTTGCCACCCTGATCACGGTCATTTCTCCATTTTTTGCTAGTCCAGCTCCCTTTAATGTTCTTTTTCTATTCAATGCTTTTATCATCAATATTTTCCTTTTTGATAATAAATCTTCCTTAAAATATTATTTCGGTTTTTACCTTTTGGCAATGCTTACTTTTTGTGCATTGTGTTTTCAGACAGAAGGGATAGATCAAATTTCTAATCCAATACTTTTTAATTCTTTAACGGTCTTCATCAATTGCGTTATTGCATTTATAATCATTCGACTTTTCTTAAAAGAAAAAGAAGATAGTCTCCAGGAAGCACAATACAATCTGTCCTTAACGCAAGCGACCTTAAACGCTACGATGAATGGCCTAGTCGTTATCAATCAAAAAGGGCAAATTGACAATTTCAACCAAAGACTCATTACACTCTGGAACATCCCTGATCGGTTTTGGGAAAAAACCAATGCTGAAAATCTTTTTGATTTTCTGGCAGAACAATTGGAGAATCCTGATCAATTGCTTCGGGACAAATTGCTCTATAGAGACATCACTAATGATACTGTTTTTTTTGAAGAATTGGTTTTAAAAAACGGACGTGTTTTCGAATACCATTCGCATCCACAATTTTTACAAGGAAAACTTATTGGCAGAGTCGTTAACTTCAGAGACATCAGTGAGAGCCGTAAGGCGCAGCAATTATTAGAGCAAAGTGAATCTAGATTTCGAAGCATTTTTAAAAACAGTCCTATTGGTATTGCGGTCGGAGAAAACAAAACCAATCCAATGCGACATGTCAATCCAAGTTTTTGCAAGATGTTGGGTTATACCGAAGAAGAATTAAAGAATCTAGAAGTCAATGACATCACCTATGTAAAAGACAGAAACATTCAAGACAAACCTAAGGAAGAAGCTTTAGCAGGAGATCAGAGTAATTTCTCTTTACAAAAACGATACATTAAAAAATCTGGTGAATTGATTTGGGCCAATGTCAATATTGGAGTAATCACCAATGACTCCGGAAAATATATTGGAGATGTTGTATTAATAGAAGACATCACCGAAAAAACGGAAAAGGAAGAACAGATTTCAAGTTTGGTAGAACAACTTCAAAACCACAATGATGTATTGGAAACCGAAGTTCAGAAAAGAACACAAAGACTGCAAAAAATAAATACAGAATTGGTTCGCTCGAATGAAGACTTAGAACAATTTGCCTATGTCGCTTCTCACGATCTACAAGAACCTTTACGGATGGTCGGTAATTTTGTACAACTCTTAGAAAAACAATATAACGATCAACTAGATGAGGAAGGAAAGAGCTACATCAGCTTTGCGGTAGACGGAGTAAGTCGAATGTCAGATTTGATCCAAAATTTACTAAAATACTCTAGAGTTGGAAAAAAAGACATCGCCTTTCGGGAAATCAATATTTGTGATCTGATAGAGCTAAAACTACTTGGTCTCTCTCAGAAAATTGAGGAAACACAGACCGCAGTCAGCTTCCCAAAAAGTAATTGTAAAATATTTTGCGAACCCAATCAAGTTGGAATCGTATTCTACAATCTTATCAACAATGCCTTAAAATTCAATCAAAAAGAAGAGCGAAAAATTGACATTGGCTGGGAAGAAAGAGAAGAAGATTGGTGCTTTTATGTAAAAGACAATGGCATCGGTATCGACGAAAAATACAAGCAAAAGGTATTTGAAATTTTCAAACGCCTCAACCGAAGAGAAGAGTATGAAGGAACAGGAATTGGCCTGGCTCTTTGCAAGAAAATAATCAATCGCCACAAAGGAAGCATTTGGCTGGAATCCGTTGTTGGTGAAGGTGCAACTTTTTATTTTACTATTCATAAAGAACTACAAAATGAATTACAACTACGATCCCATTCGGATTCTATTAGTAGAGGATAATCAGGGAGATGTCATCTTGATAAAAAAAGCTTTTTCTGATGCAAAGATTTCCAACAAGCTTGCGGTTTGTCGGGATGGCCAGGAAGGGTTGGAATACTTGAGAAAGGAAGGCGTTTTTCAAGATGCTCAAAAACCTGACTTGATTCTTTTGGACATCAACATGCCTCGCATGAATGGTTTGGAGCTTTTAGAAATCATCAAAAAAGACCCCGTACTTGGAGTCATTCCTGTAGTAATTTTGACGACTTCCGAATCGGAAGAAGATATCCTTAAAAGTTATCAACTTCACGTGAGTAGCTATATTCGAAAACCGGTAGAGTTTGTTGAATTCTTAGAAGCGGTACAACACATCCAGGAATATTGGTTTTCCATCGTGCGATATCCAAGTCTTTCCTAAGCACCAATAAGAGCATTTCTTTTTCTAAAATAAAAAACCTGAGGCCGTCATTCGAGACGTCTCAGGTTTTTTATTTTCTTTATTGAAAATACCCGCAGAAATGGATCACCTCACCAAGGTGACATCTCCAGAAAATATTTCTCTACTTCCATCTTCCAAAAGTACTTCGAAGACGTAAACAAATACCGCTGGATTCATAAACTCGCCATGGAGACTGCCATCCCAACCAAACTGCGGCAGATTGGGTTCAATATTATTCGCTTGAAAAATTTCTTCTCCCCATCGATCAAAAATCAACATTCTTTCAATCTCCTTCACTCTTTCATTGGCATACAAAGTAAATCCATCATTGGCGCCATCTCCATTTGGAGAGAAACCATTTGGAATGTATACCTCCAATTTCGGGCGAATAAACAGCTGGATCGAAGCAGTTGCCAAACAGCCATTTTTGTGAACAATACTCAGGACATAACTTTCGGGGTCAAGTGCCAAAATCGTAGTAGTCAAACAAGTATCACAAGACAATTGATCGCCAGGATTCCATTGTATGATTTGCAAATCTTCTGGAGGTACATTCACGATAGCTTCCACCAAACCAGCTTGACCTTGTAGCAGTTCTATTACCGCAGGCAAACTCAATTCTAAATCTACTCCCGGTTCAATCACAAAGAAAGTATCTAACTGACAACCATTCGCATCGGTAATTTCCAAATCATAAGTTCCAGGAGATATTGGTGTAAAAATTCCGCTGGTCGTCGCTGGTTGATTATTTAAAACATATTGATAAGGAGCTTGGCCACCATCAATTCCTTGGACCACTATATTTCCATTGCTGGCACCCAGGCATTTTTCCGAAGCAATATCGACCAAAGCAATTCGCGGAACATCAGGGTTGTTAAAGACTTCCAAAGAATCTTCTAAAACACATCCACTTATCCTATTCTGTACCCAAACGTAATAAGCACCAGTACCATTTACACTTGGTGTAGGAGTGGTTCCATTGGAAAGGATATCTCCATCAGTAGTCGTCCAAACGATGTCCAGATCATTGACATTTGAGAGCAGATCGAGATTCAAATCTGTAGCCGTTTCTTCGCAAGACAGGTATACATCTTCTGCTGCTTGTGATAGCGGCACTTCGAGAAAACTCTCTACCAGAATGGTATCAAAGTTTTCACATCCATTGAGGGTATCCAATAACTGCAAAATATAAACACCACCTTGATCCACTACTAAAGTATCTGCATTTTCTCCCGGTATCAAAATATTCAATCCGGTATACCAACTGTAGATAATATCCGGACCAGATTGAGAGTTGGTCGCATCAATCACAATTTGCGAATCATAGCAACTGATAAAATTCGGCGTTTCGACATTTATAATTGGATAATCTTCTAAATCCGTTACGACAATTTGATCGGTACTTTCACATCCCGTAATCCTATTGGTCGCAGTTAAAACAATCACTCCTGGTTCCGTGATGGTAATTTCAGCAGCGACTACAGAGCCACCAAGTTGTGTCCAGGTGTATTCTATATTCGGTTCTGGATTGGTATAAAGAACAATACTTCCCACTACACAATCCAAGATCACTCCTGGATCCGCAAGAATTAAAGCCAGTGGACTAGCAGTACTATCCAATACGATTACCTCTTCTATATTGGAGGAACAGCCATTGGTGGTGTCTGTTACTTGGAGGAAATAATTACCTGCCGTATTGACCAACAATTCTGGCTCTGTCCCCAACACGACCATCAAGTCATTTGTCCATTCGTAAACAAAATCAATTCCCATACTACTCATCGTTCCATCTAAAGTAATTTCCGTGGTATCACAAGTTAGGAATCCATCTGGTCCTGCATTTACCATCGGAGGATCTACATCTAATCCTACGACCACATTGTCCGTAGCGACACATCCATCAGGGTAAGTAGCGGTAAACAAATAGGTTCCAGAGACTTCAACACTAACCGCTAAATCATTGGACACAAAACCTCCTCCCAAAGTCCATTCATAAATTCCGGGTTCAGAAGAAGTCGCTTGTAGCAAACCGGTTGTATCTGCGCAGGTAAGTGTAAACCCAACTCCTGCATCTACCGTTTGCAAACAAGAAGAACAAGCCGTTGGTGCCATTGCCGTCACCTCTATTTCACAATCTGTATTCACCATATCTTCTATGGTCAATACTTGATTTCCATTGCTAATCAGGTAAGGTCCAGCATTTACCACAGCCCCAAAGTTGCCCGATAATCCACCACCTTCCAATTGCCATTGTCCAGAAGTATTTTGACCAACAACTATTAAATCAAAAGTATAAGTATCATCACTCGAATCATTTCCGGTTCCATTATCATCACAAAGCACATTGATCACCGTAGCCTGTAAAACACAATCTCCCGTACAAGGATCAAGTGGGCCTATCCCTTGTGAATCCGTGCAAGCAATTTCCGTTTCATCTCTAATTTCAATGGTAGGACTACTTCCATCTGCGGGCACATTAAAGGTCCCTCCTACTCCATACACAAACAATCCTTGGGAAACACTATTCACAAAAACTTCAAAATTATTCGTTGAACCTCCATTGCTTACGGTGGCATCTATTTGCACTTCGTAATAATCATCATTCTGCTGAGAGACCGTTCCATTATCATTACACAAGAAATTTAAGGTAGCAATACTAATCGAACAAGTTGGAGAACAAGTCGCAGGTGCTGGAGCGATTACCTGCGTCGTACAAATGGCATCATCT
>CALLVY010000734.1 GCA_938015925.1 uncultured Saprospiraceae bacterium | reverse complement strand
TTGGCCGCACCGTTTACCAAATTAATGGTAAAATCAGCAGGGCAGTTCATAATGGGTGGGGTGATATCGGTATTATTTAAAGTAAATTCACAAGTCTCCATGTTGCCACATTGATCCGTTGCTGTTAGTACGATTGGAAACATTCCAACGCCCAATTGTGTCCCAGCTGGAGGGTCTTGTACTACTGTAACTACAGAACTTGTAGGACAAGTAGTGGTGAAGGTTGGGAAAACGATATAATTAGGAGTGGTATTTAAACAAGTAAGACCAACTACCCCATCAGATAACAAAGTTGGGCAATTGGTAATGGTAATTGCTCCATTAGCTGGTGTAACATCTGTATCGGAACGTACTCTAAAAAAATCAAAAGCCACTTCTTCGCCGCCTGCATCCATAGATACTCTGATGCGTATATCTAAAGAAGTTCCGTTTGGAACGGAGAAATTGAATTCCTGAAAGGTATTGGTTAAAACAACTCCATCATCGCCATCTCCATCACAATTGGGATCGTGGTGTAAAGGTTCATTAGAAATATCAAGAGGAATATTACATTCTAAATCTGGATTAAAGCATAAAGCTTTTACATCTCCAGTTCCATCAACATTATAATATACTTCGACAAAATCTGCTGCATCATAAGAACTAAGGCCGCAACCGTCATTTTCTCCTCTGGCAAAAAGCGCACTAAAACACAAATTGGTTCCTCCATTAATATTGATTCCAGTAATAGTCAGATCTTTAAAAGCTACACCATCTTGAAGTCCAAAAACAGTAGTCTCTCCAGCAACATCATTCAGATCTTCTGCGGCATAGAAAAAATCACCCTCCCAACCTACATAAGCCGTTACTGAATTAGCAATAGATCCAGATGAAGTATTTGTTAGAAAATATTCTTCTGTTGCTCCTTCTACTCGCCCGAAATAATCATCATCCGAGGAGGTATCGTAAAAGTCATTGGTTGAAGTATAACGTCCAGCTCCACCATTGGCGGTATTTCCATGATCCTCAAAACTTTCGGAGAAAATGGTAAAAGGTCCCGTGCATTGAGCAGAAAGGAAACTGATTAGGAAAAAAGAGAGAAGTAAAGTCCATCCGAGCTGCAAAGCTGCTTTATGGGAGGGACGTCGTAAAATACTGTAAGTAGAAGTCGAGCTCATGGTGTAATTGTTTTGGTCGATATGTACGAGATTCGTTTAAAAGGGATTATAAAACACAAAATCCATACGAGTCAAATTTGACTGGTATGAGTAGTAATTTTAAAGCGGTGGACCTTAACCAAAGCAATAGAGGTTAGGGCCAATAAATTGGGTACTTAATAAAAAGAGAAGTCTTTTTTGCCGGAATGGCTTTTTTTTAGGCTTGTGGGATAAACGGTATTGGGAGAGATAAAATGTTAATATGTTATGGGACCTCTCTGGGCGAGTACTGTAAGTTTTGAAAGACGAATTTGTTTTTTTGAAGTTCTGGTTTTCGCTAATTTCGGGTACTTTAAGTAGCTCTACTACAAAAGTAGGGTTAAAATCCCAGCTTTATATACCGCATTTAGGGTAATTAGAGTATAAGGATATATTAATTTATTAGCGTTTTTAGGGAAAAAATAGCAAAAACAGAAAACCCTGACCGGAAGCTCCGATCAGGGTTTGGTGATGATAAATAGATATTTTCCAACAATTCCAAGACGATCAATAAGAGAAAGCTGGACATTCGACCTTGGTTGGTCGGCGATTGCTTCTTTTAGAATCTATAATATGAACGACTGAAAATTCTGGTCCTCCACTACCATAACTTACCTTGGTCAACGAAGAAATATTAATATCAAAAGTAAAGGTCAGGAATGTTTTTTTATAATCGAAACGAACTGCCGCAACGATCGCATCCGTTCCAGAAATGTCTCTTTCTGCATGCCATCTCAACCAAGCTCCAAAATATAAGGAAGTAGGATTGTCGCTGCGAAAATCACTGCTGGTTTTGTATTTGTAAAAAGAACCGAGTGTAATTTCTCTATGTGGCCCTTGATCTTTAAAAATAAAACTAGGTTTCACTGAAGATTTTCTAGAAAGTTTAATATCTCCTCCCCCATGCAAGACTACTTTTCGATACAAAAGTAAATCATCGGTTATTCCAGCATCTTTGAAAAAAGAAACGAGTGGTTTATTGAGGTGGTAAACAGATCCTCCTAGATAAATATTGGTTTGATCATTTACAGTGTAATACCAGGAAACCCCAGCAGTTACATCCATGTAATTTATTTTATCTCCTGCTCCGTTATCTATGGAAGGTTCATTATCGAAGGCTACAATTTTATTATAATCTACGCCATTGGTAATTCTTGAAGCTTGTAGTCCGAAGGAAATAAAATTTCCTCCTCGTCTACCGTTGAGTGATTTCATATAGGAGATTCCACCACCAACCATGTTGGTCCTAAAATCTAAATCTCCCGCCTTATCAGTGTATAATTGCAAACCTCCTCCGAGGATATCTCCATTATTAAAAACCATCAATTTCATATCTACAGCAGCAGCAGCCGTACGGTATCCTTTTGTAACCGATTGCCATTGACTACGGGTATTAGCTATAAAGCGCAGGTCGCCGTTGAACAGCCCTGTCATGGATGGATTCAGTAAAGTTGGAGAAGCGTGGATATGGGAAAAGTGAATATCCTGGGCTTGAAGTTGACCTACCAGCAGACATAGCAGTAGTATCAGTTTGTGTAATTTTCTAATCATGGTTATGTACCTCTTTTGCTTTTGGAAAAACGTCAGGCCTCGGTTATGAAGGGCCACTAAGTCAAGAGGGGGAATTCGAACCGACTAATCGGCAATAGAGGGGGAAAGTAAACCCGAGAAATCGGGAAGGGGGGAATAGTTACTAATTAGAAGAAAGTCAATTTCTATGCCAAAAGGATTTCTCTTCCTAAAAAAAATAAGCAGTTAGACAACTTTAACTATTTATGACAGGGTATTTCAAGTCTATTATAAAAAACGATCTATTTCGTTGGCCATAAGGCAAGTCCTTGTGACACTAGCTGCCCTTCTTTTAAAACCTAATTTTTTGATTGGTAGAAAAAGAAAAAGCGGGCAAACTAAAAAGCTTGCCCGCTTGGGAAGAACGAAGAGGCTTAAACTAAACCTCCGCGTACTTATTCCTTGTCATTATTTTTTACTGTACAGAAAGTCGGAAACTTTGTTCTCTCCCCTCTTTAGTCATCAATCTCAGTAAGTATACTCCAGCAACTTGTGGCGCTTCAACCTCCATCATATTTTGACCTTGTGTAAGTTCAACTTGAAATTGCTCCAAGCGCTTACCAGTCAGATCATATAGGCTAAGAATCACCTCTGCCGCTTCTGGACTGTCGATCAACAAGGTCGTAGACTCTCCTAGTCCTACTGGGTTTGGAAATAATTTTACATCGTAAATATCAGCTAGATTTCTGGTAGAAGTTTCTAGGTTTACGGTGTATGTTTTAGTCATCATACAACCATTTGCATCTGTAATTACAAGTGTGTAATCTCCAGCAGGAAGGTTCATGATATCTTTGGTGTCTGCTCCATTATCCCAAGAGAAAGTATAAGGTGCCATTCCACCTTCAACGGTAACCATAATTGATCCATCACTTTGGCCGTTATCTGCCATAATAAGTGCCGCATTGGTCAACTCTTCAAGAACCGTTAGGTTTAAGGTATGGCTAGTCATACAGCCATTGGTGGTCGTCTCCATGTAATCGTAATTTCCGCTAACTTCAATGGTTTCTGTTCCAAACTGGAAACCTTCCCCAAAACATACAGTAGCAACTTGGTGCATACTCGCTGGCTCAACGACAAGGTTGAGGACAATCGTACTATCACATCCATTTGCAGAAGGCATCATCGAAGTGTAAGTACCTGTAGCAACGAGGTCTTTACCTTCGAAGTTATAAACATCTCCAGCACAGATGGTAGCTCCAACGTTGGTTGTAGCTGGTGTTGGAATTACAGTTAGTACTATAGTGTATTCTGCGGAGCAATTGCTCGTAGTCATCATTTGAGTATAGGTTCCACTAGTGGTGTATTCTTCATTACCAAAGACGAAAGACTTGCCTTCACAGATCGTCTGAGAAGTCGTTTGAGGTGTTCCGTCTGTAGGGATTACCACCAAGTTGAGGGTTACCAAACTATCACAACCATTGGAAGATCTCATCATTTCGGTATAGATTCCTGATGTGGTATAATTAGAGGTACCGAAGACAAAAAAGTCTCCTTCACAAATCACTTCAGAAATTTGTTCATCGTAAGCAGGCAAAACATTTAATTCAAGGATGGTTGTTTTTTCACAACCGAAAGTCGTCATTGTTACTTCGGTATAAGTTCCTGTCTCTTCATAAGCGACGGTACCAAATACATATTTTTCACCATAACAGATTTCTGCCTTAACCATTTCTGGTTCAAAGTTATCTACTACTTCGAGGTTCAGGGTCATGATACTATCACAACCACCAATGCTCTTGTAAGCTTCTGTGTAGGAACCTGTTTCTTCATAAATTACTCCTGCAAATTCGTAAGCATCTCCTGCACAGATTTTGACATCCATAGAATTATTTTTGGATTGTACATCCAATTCAAGAGTGACAATATTATTACAAGAACCTATGGCAAAAGTATCTTTATAAACACCAGGTGTTTTATAAGTATTTGCTCCAACAACTACACTGTCTCCTTCGCAAATATTTTCTGCTAAAGTAACCAGGTAAGTACAGCTAAACAAAGCCAAAGCATTGTCGCTATTTCCAGTCACATAGATATGACGACCATTCGGACTCACTTCTATATCTGAACTAGAATCAATTCCATTCACTCCCTCTACATTGTCTTGTCTAGATTTTTCAAAAACCAAAGAACCTGTATTTACATTTTTACGAAATACTGCGGCAGAGTTATCGCCATCAGAAGCCGTATAAACATATAGTCCATCCGCACTAACTTCTACTGAACGTACTCCATCCAAACCAGTCACGTCATTTTCTCCATTGACAAATGCTTCTGCATAAGTCAAAGTACCATCCATCATATTGCGATCAAATACAACCAAAGCATCACTTCTGTTTGAAGCTACATATACCTTAGTTCCATCAGGGCTAACTGCAGAGGAGAAAGGAGCATCCATGAAGGAAACGCCATTAACATTATTTTTGTAATGAGCTACATAAGTCAACATTCCCGTACTTGCATCGCGATTAAACATTGCAAGTGCATCATCTGAAGAACCTGTAACATAAACATTATTGCCATCAGGACTTAGTCTGATAGAATTGGCTCTATTAAGGCCATCTACTCCATCGACTCCGTCTCGTAAGAAATCCATATAGGTCAACATTCCGGTAGTCGGATCAGCACTGAACATCGCAAGTGTTCCAGACCAAAAACCTGTTACATAAAGATGGTTTCCGTCAGGACTCATGGTCAAAGAATTGGCTCCATGAATTCCATCCACGCCATTTTCAGCTTGAACCATTTGGCTTATAAAAGTAAGCTCTCCAGTAATTGCATCTCTGGCAAAAACAGAAATTGCATTATCCCAAAAACCAGATGTGTATACAAATTTTCCGTTTGGACTAATCGTAATTCCATTGGCTCCAGCCAATCCATCTACGCCATTGACTCCATCTTTTAAGTTGCCAATATAGTTCATCATTCCAGAGTCATCATTTCTATCGAAAAAAGAAACGGCATTATCTTCATCTCCTGTTACATAGATGTTTTTTCCATCAGAGCTAATGGCCATTGCGGAAGCTCCACCTAGTCCGTCGACACCGTCAGTACCAGCAGATTCTGTAGATTTGTAAGTAACCATTCCTGCACCGTCCATTTCGAACATTACAAATTCTTCTCCTCCAAAACCAGGAACAAAAATATTTTTCATGTCTGGTGTCATCGTAGCAGTAAAAGGATAATACATTCCAGTTACACCATCGACTCCATCTTCAATTTTAGTATTGAACATCAACATTCCTGTTGAAGCATCTCGATTAAACATTACCAAAGTACTGAAGTTCCCACCAGTAGCCATTAGGTAAGCTCCATCAGGGCTAAAGGAAATAGCATTTATTCCTTCGAGTCCACTTACGCCATCCACTCCATCTACATAGTTTGCAACTAAAGTAAGACTACCATTGGTCGCTCTAGTAAAACTAGAAACAGAAGCAGCGTCGATTCCCGCAGTATAAACGTGACTTCCATCTGGGCTTACCATTACGGAGTAAGCTCCTCCAAGGTCACTTACGCCAGCTACTCCATTACGGACGACTTCTTGAAAAGACAGCATTCCGTTGGAAGCATTTTTCGAGAAAATGGTTATCGCATTATCGCCATAACTAGCTACATAAACATTATTACCATCTGGGCTTACATCGACAGAAACAGGATAATTCAAATCATTGACATCTCCATTTTCGTCTTGAAAAACTTGCATAAAACTGAGCGAGCCAGTCAATACATTTCGTTGAAAGACAACCAAAGAATTGTCATCGCCACCAGTAACATAAAGATAATTTCCGTCTGGGCTCACTGCCATATTAGTAGCTCCAGTCAAACCCATTACACTACCAACTCCATTTATTTGCTTTTCCACAAAAGTCAATTCACCTGTGGTGACATTACGTGAAAAAACGGCTACAGAATGATCGAAACTACCAGCTACATAGACGTTATTCCCTTCTGGACTTACCGTCAAGGAAATAGCTCCAGATAGACCGGACACTCCATTAATATCTGTCTTCAAAGAACTGTCGAACATGATATTTCCGGAAGCGTCTCTAGTATAAGTATTTATCGCGCCATCATTATAGCTAATCACATATACATGATTTCCTTCTGGGCTTACCCCTACACCTGAGGGATTCCCCAAAAGAGGTTGTCCTAAGCCATCATACACTAAGTTTTCAAAATGCAATTGACCAAAGGCCGGGAAGCACAGAAAAGTTAGTGTCAAACTCAACGAAAGTGAGTAAAGTACCTTTAATTTCATCTTTTTTATTTTTATAAGGAATATGAAAAATTGAATACGTCAATAAAGTTTCCACCAGATTGGGGAAAATTAAAAGGTAGGTTGGTATTATTCACGATCAGAACAAATGTAAAAAAATAATCATATGTAGTTGATTATCAATACATTAACTCATAACACCATCTAATCAAAACTTATACCAAATCTTAATATATTGATCTAGTCGGGTGGATAGATAATTATAAAATGTGACATGCTTTCTATGTATTTTACTTCTAAACACTTTCTATTTCTACATCCTTCTGTAGTTTGTTCAAAGTTTTTATAACAAAAAAAAGCCGCCCCGAATATCGGGACGGCTACTCATTATGGATAGAATAACTGCTTAACTATTTCAGGATGGTGACATTACCAGTCTTGGTAAAATCTTCCCCATCGAGGCAAATTCCTTCGAGGTAATAAACATAAACTCCTGGGTTAAGCGCTGTACCTCTGAAGGTACCATCCCAGTATTTGGTGAGGTCATCCGTATCGTAGACCAACTCTCCCCATCTATTGTAAATCCTCAATAAACTAAGATCTCTTAATCCTTCGTGTTGGATTACGAAAAAGTCGTTATTACCATCTCCGTTTGGAGAGATAATATTTGGAATCTCTATAACTGCATCGCTACAAGAGTTGTCTACTTTTATCGTAATCTCTGTTTCTGCTCTACAACCAAATTCATTTTCCACCACTACATTATAGGTCGTTGTTTCCTTAGGATTAACATATATTTCTTTGCAATCAGCACACAATAGCTCTCCTAATGAAGTGGTCCAAACCATAGAAGCATCTTGCTGATCTGTGTATATTTCCAGTAAGAGAGAGTCTCCTTCAACGATACGGAATTCATCCGCCAAAATACTTAGTGTCGGAGCTTCTTCCACATAAACAGTAAGCGTCGTTTGTGCCACCGTTCCCAAGCAACTAAAGGTACTTACGGTATAAGTCGTCGTCACATAAGGAGAAGCTACCGGATCCAAACAATCGACACAACTCAATCCAAC
>CALLVY010000733.1 GCA_938015925.1 uncultured Saprospiraceae bacterium | reverse complement strand
CAATTGTTGATTGCCTCGATGGATGCTCCAGCTATTCTTGTCCTGTGCCACTATGGTAAAGGTGGCCCAGCTGATCAAGAGGAGCGTGAGCATGTATTTATTCATTCCCAAAACAGTATAGATGATTATAACTTCTGATGTAAATTCGGCCATCCGCACAGGCAGGAGTTGCCGCTACATTTTCTCCTAAGAGCGCTTTTCCAATAAAGTCCATTTCTTTGCCCGTATTAAAAATAAACATGGTGCCCAGAAAATCTAAGGCATACAGTTTGCCATCTGCGACGAATGGCGAGGAAAAGAAACCATCATCAGATTCGTATTCCCAATATTTTTCGCCCGTCTGTGCATCATAGCAAACGATATAACCCGTTCGGGTGGCCACGTATAGAAGGCCCTCCGAAAAAACAGGACTGGCCGCTTCGGGAAGGTGTTCGAAATCTTCCCAAATAATTTTTGCAGAATCTTTGGGACTAATGGCGACCAGCTTCGCATATTCATTGCCTGCAAAGATAAGATCACCGCCAGCCGCCAGCGAGGTGGCCAATTCTCCAGACATACAATCGACGCTCCAGAGCATTTTTCCATTTTCCAGATCATAACCAGCCACATAAGGATTGGCAGATAAGACCAGTTGGTACTCACCTCCGATGGAAGCCAAAATAGGAGAAGACCAACCACTGTGAAGGTTTTTTCTTTCCGTTTGCCAAAGTATTTCTCCGGTGCTAGAATTGATGGCGTATAAAATCCCTCCGGTATTGGTGTCGTACTGGATGTATAATTTTTCTTCCCACCAGATCAGCGAAGAACCATGGCCATATTGATTGTCAGGAATTCCTAAGTTTCTGCTCCATACCTGATTTCCATCTAGGTCCAGACTGATGAGATCACCAGATGCAAAAATGCCATAGAGTCTTTTTCCGTCTGTGGTGAGGGTAGGGAGGGAGAGGCCAAAGATGATGGCGTTTGCATTAAAATCTTTGGGAGATCCTTCGACATTGTCTATGTTTTTTTCCCAAAGTAAATCTCCTGTATGTCGGTTAAAACAATGAATCATTTTTTCTATAGAATCTGAAGAAGAGAGGAATAGCCGGTCTTCCCAGATGATTGGAGAATTGTATCCGATTTTTTCAAGCGGAACTTTCCACAATAAATTTTTCCCTTCTTCTGCATTCCATTCCACTGGAAGGTTTTTATGGATGGAACCTCCGGTGCCCAGTGGACCTCGAAAAGAACAGTGGTTTTGCAATCTTTTTTCAAAGGAGGATTCAGGTAGACTGTCTATGTGTATTTTTTCTATTGTTGGTATTGTTTGTTGACTTGGACTTAGATTGAAAAGAATTCCTGCAAAGAGAAAGATTAAAAGATTCCCGGAGTAAAAAGAAAAAGGATAATTAGCGAATGCTTTTTGTGGGAAGCCTTTCGAGAAAATATTTTGATCTTGGTGTGGTGATTTGGATGTGTTTTTCATGATTGATGGTTTTTACTTAAATGGTTTTAAAGGAATTGGTCTCCGGGTAATAGAGGTGTGAAAATCATGGTTTTCAGAATTGCGGTTTTTATTTCAGGATCTTTGATTGCTTGGTGTAGTTGGAATAAATGATCATTGATTTTTATTTTAGTGCTCAGTAGCATATAGGTGAAGTCCCCCTTTTTCTGCCAAGTGCTTTTGGGGAGCTTATTTATTTTTTTGCAAAGAGATATTAGATCGCCAGGAGGTAGGTTGAATATTTTTAGGGCCAGGTTGCGCTGGTCGTTCTGCTCTGTGTAAATGTTGAGTTCTTTATCGTTTATGACCGCTTCTATTTTTTGTGGAGGAAATGGAATAGGGTTTAGGTTTTTCCACTGTAAATCTGGATGGTAAAAGATAAGAGGATTTAAGGAGTCAAAAAGTAAATTGATCGCGGGTATATACTCACCGGATTCAAATAGTATTCGGGATTGTAAAACTTTAGAGTCGGTGATGATACTCGATGAATGATCGAAGTGCCTTAGCTGGAGAAGTGTTTTTTGATTTTCAAAATCAATAAGTGGGTATGGGGGTCTGCCATTGGCGGCAGTGTTTTTTTTGTTTAAGTATTCCTGTAATCTGTTACGCTTGGCTAAGTACTGATTGGCTTGTTTTTGAAAGACAGATTTGACGGATTGGGTACCAATAAAACTTTTATACTTCTCAGAATTTGTCTCTGGAAAACCTTGCGTCTTATCTGCTAAGGCATAATACGCTGGATCATTTTTTTTGATGTAGGCCATCGTAGATCGAATCTCTTCCGGCAAATTAAAAGGAAGGCTTAAATAGTTTTCTTTTATTATTTTATTTTCCAGGTCAAAAGCTTGTTCGTTTTTGCTACAGGTTTTTAATATTTCCCAGACCGATAAGGGCTGGTCGGGCTTTTGGATGTTTTGGATTTTGCTAAGTACTTCTGCCAGGCGAATTGCATAGTTCAAATGAAAATCAACTGGCGCATTGGGATGTTCCTCTAAAATGTTTTTTAGCTGGACCAAATACAAGGAAAAATCATTTTTGTATTTAGGAGCGGTAGATAAGTGTTCTATGGAGGCCAGGAAATTGGAGGCTTGTAGGACCGATGTTGCTTTTTCGAAAAGCAAGGCTTCGGATTTTTTTTGTTGAGTGCTGCTCGGGTTTAAAAGATTAATTAGGACTTCCGTGGTTTCTGTCGGTGTGTTTTTAAGATGCCTAAGAATTTGTTTTTTTAGTTTGGCCAAATTTCCCTCCTCAGCGGTTTTTACCAATTGACTAGCAATAAAAGAAGTAGCATTGTTTTTTGAATGATGTTGTTTGTTGTTAAAGTTAGAAGCAATCCTTTTTTCTTTGGCGACTACCTGAGTGATGTTTTGACCAGGGTCCAAAAGCAGTACAGATTTTGATAAATCTAAAAATTGCTGCGGCCGAATTTCTAAAAAATCCTCCTGCCGTCGGATAGTGAAGAAAGTAGCTGCTCCTCCAAGTGCATTTGAAGAAACGTTTATCTTTTTCAAAGCTTTGTTTATTTCCATCCAAATGCGATCCCTTTGACTTTTTTTCCATTTGGTAAAAAGCTCCTGGTTGTATGCCCAGGGAGAATCGATATCGCGGAGCATGGCATCAATCAATGATTCCTCATTAATGTTTTCTATCGTACTATTTGCAGCCTGTTCGTTTTTGAGTTTTGTTAAAGTAAGGTCTAAGTCCCTTACCTTGTTGGTGATGCCTTTGATGAAATAGGGAATCCTAAAGTTGATGTATTCCGCTCTGGAAATTTTAGAACCTTGGCAGTCATAAAGCAAACCTTCGGCAGAAAGACATTGATTGGAATAAATAAATTCTTTTAAACCTTCGGCAGACAAACTTTCATAAAGTCTAAGTTCCTGATTTAATTTCCCTATTTGTTGATTGTGAAAATCAATTTTCTTGCGAAGACCTTCAATGGACATTATTTGCAATAACTTTCTGTTTTCTTCTTGTATGGTTTTGAAGTTCTTATTGTAAATAGTGCTAGTAGGAATACGAATGACGAGTGCTTCCCCATTGTCCAGGCGAAAGGTGTTTATAAAAAGAGCGGCCTTTGGTATATCGTGTTTTTTTAGGATGTCCTCAAAGTCTAATGTTGTTGCTCGCTGAGAAATAGCCTTTGCGATTTTTTCTCGAACCTCCGGTATGATTGCTACCGGTAATTCATGCTGGCGAATCAGCCCATTCTTTAAAAGTATTTTTTTGTGCTCCTTAAGGAAAAACTGAAAGGCATCTTCGTTGGCTTGTGTTTGCTGGACGGTTTGCTGGTTATTTCTTAATGCCAATAATTGCTGTTTAATATTTTTCGAAGCAGTAGTATCCTTAAGTGTTTGGGCTTCCTCGGAGAAGGGCAGATCCATGGCGATTTTTGCAGCCCCTGCTAATACAAAATTTTGCGTGGACTTGCTTTTGAGCAAGAGCGTCTTTATAGCCTGCGAGTAAATGGACATACCGGTTTTTAAGTCAGCATTTCCGCTTAGGTTGATCTCTTGGAGCTGACCGGTGCTGTCTTTGAATAAATAAACGTCGAGCAAACTTTCATAGACCGAAGCGGAAGTATCTGCAAGACGATCAGAACTACCAGAAGAAGCATGGAGCGCTGAAAATACAGGACTTACTTTATTCGATTTGGAATAAAATAAATATCCGCACAAGAGCAAGATCAGTATGGTAAAAAGTGCAAGCTGTTTTTTCATTCTTTGAAAATTGAAAAACGCAAAGGAGATTAGAATAAAGGCTATTAAGTAATTTCTTTATTCGCACTTTCAGAAAGCGCAGACAAAACATAATCCCATGCCTTATCAAAATAATCATAGGTTTTGTCCCATTCTGGCCCCTCCCCAAATCCGAGGTGTTGGAGTTTGACTAGCGTTTCCTGTGGACTAAGGGCTTCCAGTTCTATGACTACCCAAGCGACACTCCCTAATGCTCGTATCGTAGGAATCGTTGGAGGAGCATTCCAGGAAAATGAGAGCATCTTTTCTGGAATATAACTCAATACCCTACAGCCTTCAGAACCGCGCATCCCTTCGGGAACCTCTGTGGTGAAATACAATTCGTAAAAGCCTCCCACCTTTAATTCGATTTTACAATCTTCTACGACAAAACTTTTCATCCCTTGTTCGGTCGTCCATTTTTGCCAAGTCTCAGCAAGGGAGTAATTGATGATTTTTTCTTTGCTTAATGATTTCATAAAAACTATTGTATTTGAAGATTAAAATAAGTGTTGACCAGATTAAATAATTTTTCAGGCATTAGACTGGGTTTGTGCTGGGCATTGATCCAGATGATGGCCTGTTGCCCTTCGGCCAATAAAAGCATGTCCGATTTTCTATAAAAATTAAAACTAAAAGCAATCCTTGTTCGACTCAGTTCCGGGATATGCATCTGACACAAAACCTTATCGTTTAAAAAAGCTTCACTGCGGTAATCCATATGCGCAAACTCCGTCGCCATTCCAAAACCTTCTTGCAAGTCTTTCGTGATCTCCGGATAGTGTTCCAGCAAAAGCGCTTCCCGACATTTGCCTTGCCATTCGAAATATTTAGAGAAGTAGACATTACCAACCAAATTCGTATCCTGGAAAGTCACGAGTTGTTCGTATTCAAAATATCTTACCGAAGCATTGGACGCTGCTGTTGATTCCTTCATTTTTATATAATCTTTCATGGTTTAATAGCAATGGCAACCGCATAGACTTTGGCGTCTTCGTCTATTATTAGGGTCGAATAAATTTCTATTTTTATTGCTTCGGAATGGACCGAATAAAATACCCAGGGCCCTCCCAAAAGACATTCATATTGGGGTTTAATCAAAGGGATGCCAAGTCCGGTTGCCTTAAATACGGCTTCTTTCATCGCCCAAAGCCTTGTGGCGGAATAATCAAATCTTTCCTGAAGCTTAATGCTAAGTTTTAAAGCGGTGTGGTAAACATCCTGCTCCAGCAAGGCAATCCATTGTTCCGAATTCCTGCTTTCGATTTGCTCGATATCAATACCGACCTGGCGATCACTCACGATGGCGACAGAGGAGCGGTCGGAGTCAGAAAGGCTTAAGTGCCATTGGTGTGTTATTCCATTTTCGAAACATAAGATTGGTTTTCCATTTTTGGTATACTTCACCTTAGTGTCATCCAAAGAAGGAACTGGGAGTTTGAATTTTTCAGAGAGTTTTAAAATCGCTTGGTTTAAGGTCGCAGCTGAGGTCTCTTTTACGGCACTTCGCCCCAAGGGCGCTTGGGGAACAAAGGTTTCTACTAAATTATTTTTACCATTAGAAATGTTCAGATGCAATCCTGTTTTTATATAGGGCGTCAAAGCATCAAAATCATTGACTAGTCGAGAGCGTTTGATTGGTTTGTTGGTGGAAGCCACCTCTTGTTTGTGGGGGGTATCTGTCGGCACATTGGTTTCTACAAAATTCATGGCTTCCAAAATATTTCCCGCAGAATCATAGACCGCAAGAGAGGAAATACATTTGGTGTCACTGTATTCATGCACTTGTACTTTACAAAATATCCTTTCCTTATTTTTAGGGAAACGATAGAGCCGAATACTTCCAATTTTACTCGGTAAAGATCTGGAAGGAAGTACGAGCAAGCCAGCTTGTAAAAAAGCATCTTGGAGCGCAGGCATCGAAAGGGATTCGTGCGGATAAGCATCGTTGAAATAAGAGATGTGGGAAGGAGCGCTAAGTTCAACAATACTTTCTTTTCCTTTTTCCATTTTTAAAATAGCAGTAATTCGTCTAAACATTTTTCCTTGAAACAATGGCTTGGGACTTAATGCTTCGACATCTATCGCTAATGCTGGATGATGACTCAGGTCCATTTTTTCTTGGGATGTTATTTGTTCGAATGAAAACTCCGCTTCAAATAAGACATTGTGAATAGCTCTTCCACCAAATAGGCGAACTTTGATCCTACCTTGTCCATCATGGTTTGCTTTGATGCTGATGGTGGTCTTTTTGTCCGGACTGATTAGGAGTGGTCGGAAAAATTGGATGTTGTTGATTAGGGGGAAGTCTTTTTTTCCGGCAAGTTGTTGCGCCACCTGAGTCATTGCTTCCAGAGCCATCACTCCTGGGAAAATAATAGATCCCTCAAAGATGTGTTCCAATAAATACCAATCGCGTTCCGTACTTATTTCTGTTTCAATAGTCAACGCGGTATCCGGAACCCATGAAATGATCTTGTCGATAAAGCGATAGTTATTATCGGGTTTAGAAATGTAAATTCCTTCTTCCAAATGACTGGGTAGACGGCCGAGAATAATGAAATTATTAAAGGATTGTTTTTGCTGCACCAATTGTAAATAAGCGGCGATCCCTTCCTGCGGAGCAATCGCGTTTATTCCTAATTGCTTTAAGCGCTTTACCGCACCCAATTTTTCACCAATTCCAACTTCTGACCAAACAGAATATCCCAAGGATAAAGTTTGCAAGTGTGGGTACTGGCCAGCAAGTTTTTCGACGACTCCATCTAGCCAGGCATTGGTGTAAGCATAGTCGAGTTGCCCCTGCATTCCCGTCTTCCCGATGATAGAAGACAGGACGTGTAAAAAACGAAGTTGGTCTACATCAATCTCGCTAAGGATGTTGTAAAGCCCCAATGCTTTTACCTGCATGCAATTCCAAAACTCCGACCATTCTTTATGGAGGATCGGGTTTAATTTACTAATACCGGAACCATGCAAAATTCCACCAAGCTTACCATAGCTTTCTTTGATATGCTTAAGGAGTATTTTAACTTCTGCTAAATTGGTAATGTCACAGGAACGATATAAATGATCGATTTTTTCCTTCTTTAAACGGCTTAGGTTTTTGCTTAACTCCGGACTTAGATCTTCTGCTTTTGTTCTACCCACTAAAATCAAGGTGGTGTTTGCATAAGTTTTTGCAAAAGCAAGCGCCAATTCAAAAGTGATGCCTTTGCCTCCTCCGGTCACGAGTAAGGTGCTGTTGCTTAGGTCGTTTGTATTCAGGTGTTTTTGTAAACCATTGGCTAGTGGCGGAAGAGATTGTTCTGCTCCCCAGGCCAATCTGTTTTGCTTATCCTCGTATCGGATAAAAGCTAGTTTGCTCTTGTCTTTTATTTCTTTGACGAGAAGTGGAATCATTTCTTCTCTTGGGATAGACGCAGCTATTTGTAGCCATTTTCCGGTCCAATTGTCTTGTTCTAAAATAAAACTTTTTAGAGCGGCATAAGGAGCACTCACTTCTTGGTCGTCAAAAGAAGTATGCCTGCTTAGGATGATGCAGCGAGCATCGTTGATCTGCTTGCTTGCAGCGAGTGTTTTAAAAAAGTCGAAAAATAATTTAGCTTGCTTTTCTAAAAAAAGAGTGTATTGCTCGGGATCAAAGCCTGAAAAAGGATTGGCTAATTCAGGAAGAAGAAATACGATGGTTTTGGTTTTTTGATCGAATACATCGCTGGGTAGATTTTTGTGGTCGAGGTATAATGACTGGAGGTTATTTTTCTTGAATTCCGTTTTCCATACTTTTTCTGATTCGATTTGATAAGGATTAAAAAGACAAATGTTTAAATCTGCTTTTGGCGACTCGACCTCCTCCGTGTTCAATGGAACTTTGATCCAGGACATGGGGAACGTTTTGATCCAATGTTTGTCAGAAGAATGAAGACTTTCCATTAAGGAAGAATGATCGTTTTGATTGGCCGCCAGATATTCGATTTTGTCAATCGCCCAAGCAAGCGATTGATTAGAAAAAGGCTGAGGATCAACTCTGGATTTGATGCCGAGTTTTTCAGAAAGCAATAAGATCAATTCTGTTGCTTTGATGGAGTCTAAACTCAGATCATCTCTTAATTTCATTTCAGGGCTTATGGCCGATTGGGGAAAGCCTGTTCTTTTTGCAATCCAGGTTATAGCAAAATCTAAAGTAGAAGAGACTTCCGTTGAGGGAACTGCTTCTTTTTTTTCTATAGTCTTTGGTGCTGCAAGAGGCTTTGGTGCTGGCTTAACATTTTCCTTAAGAAAATGTTGGTAATCCAGTTCGATAAAAGACTGGAGAAATTGCTTTCGACCCTTTAGGTAATCTTGCCATTGCTTTCCTTCAATGTTGATGGGTTTAAATTGATTTTCAAAAACCCTGGACTTCGAACGGATTTGCGGTAAAGGTATTTTTCGTTCACAAGGATTAGTGATAAAATGAGGCGCATAATTTTCAAGATCAATAGGTCTGAAAAAGCGATTGTCAAATAGACGTTTTGTATCAAGAGGGAAGCCTAAAATAAAAGCTGCTGCAAAAACTTGATTCAACGCGAAAAAATCATTGCTTCCTTTTTGTGCGGTGGAGTAACAATGGATCGGAGCGGGATCAAGTGTTGCTTCAACAAGAGAAGAGAGAATGTTTCCCGAGCCGACTTCAATCCATAGATCCGGTTTGATATGCTGCTTCGCTTGATGAACAGCTTGCATAAATTTTACCGGCTTGCTTATTTGTTCGCAAAAGTAAGAGACCAGGTCTGTCTCTTTGGCTAAAGTGTTTCCTGTTACGGTAGACATTACTTTTCCGTTTAGTGGTGCAAAAGGAATATCTTTTATTTCCTGTTTAAAGGATTCGCTCGCGGGTGTTACGATAGGAGAATGAAAAGCATGCGATACTTTTAAGGTTTTGGCAAAAACGTTTTGGCTATTACAGTGTGCTATAAAGGCATCAATCGCTTTTGATGATCCCGAAATTACCGTTTGCTTTTCAGAATTATAATTGGCAATGTTTAGGGGTCCGTCGATTTTTTCGATCAGCGATACGGCTAATTCCGCTGAGCCAAAAAGCACGGCCATTTTTCCACCATCCTCTAATTGTAAATTTTGCATGACTTTACCTCTCCGCATGGCAAGTTCTACTGCATTTTTTTCCGGGTATGCTCCTGCGGAGCACATCGCCGTAATCTCTCCTAAACTATGGCCGATTGCTAAGTCCGCTTTTAAATTCCACTGATCCAATACCTTTTTAAAAAGTAGCGAAGTAAATACAATAGCAGGTTGGGCGATCGCCGTTTGTTTTAATTGTTCTTCCCATTTGGCAATGGATTCTTCTGCTACTCCGATGGTGTCTTTTATAAAATAATCCAACAAAGGATCTGGTAGTTTTATCTCATCGCAAAGCTTCGCAAATTCCGGGAAACGTTGTAAAAGAGCAGCGCCACTATTCAAGCTTTGAGAACCTTGTCCCGGAAAGAGAAAAACGCATTTGGGATTTTCCTTGGCAATGCCCGCAAAGATTCCCCGCTCAGGATGATGCAGTTTCTCGAAGCGGAGATTACTTTCCATTTGGTCCAATACGAAACTTAGTTGCTTCGATAATTCCCAGGGAGATTTTACGAGGAAAGCAATTCGGTAATCCCCTTTCGTTTCTTTTTTACACAAGGCAGCAGATACGTCTGATAATTCTGCTCTGGAAATTTTTTGACTTATCGGAAGAAGGCGTTTTATTGCTTGTTGAATATCCGCAGCGGTCACTCCAGAAAGAGGCATTAATTCTGAAGAATTAAAAGCACTGGATATTTTTAAATTTTCCGAGTTGGAAGAGGTAATTCCAGGCGGAATATATTCTTCCAAAGTGATATGAGAATTGGAACCTCCAAAACCCATGGCACTTACCGAAGCCCTGCGAGGAGTGTTTCCTTTTTTCCAAAACTTATTTTTTAAAATTGGTTTTAAAGAAGGATTAAATAATTTATTGGGATGGATGCAATTCGTAGTAGCTGGAAGAATTTTTTGCTTTAATGCCATCACTACTTTTATCAAACCTGCAACTCCGGCGGCGGCTTTGCAGTGACCGATATTGCTTTTGATACTTCCAATTCCAATTTGGCCTTCCCCTTGGGAATGTTCGATCACTTGCTGTATCGCCTGAAGTTCAATTTTGTCTCCCAGCGCCGTTCCTGTACCATGACCTTCGATCAAACCAATACTGGAAATATCATAACCTGCCATGGCATAAGCTTTTTCGATCGCTCTAGCCTGGCCACTTGCTTTGGGCGCAGTGATTCCTCCCCGGCCATCAGTACTATAGCCCCAACCTTTCAGTAAGGCATGTATGCTTAAGCCTTTTTTTATCGCTTCTTGCTCCTTCATCAAGACCACTATTCCGCATCCTTCCCCCGGTAGCATCCCATTGGCATTTTTATCATAGACCTTGATGTCATCTGTAGACAATGCTTTGGTTTTTGCAAAGCCAACAACTTCAAAAGGATCTAAGCTAATGTCTACACCACCTGTCAGTACCACATCCATGTCGCCATTCAATAGCGCATTGGCCGCATGTGCCAATGCCAGGAGAGAAGAAGAGCAAGCTCCGTCAATGGTATATCCACCGCCACCAAGATTAAAATGATTGCAGATTCGACCGACGATGGTATTGCTCATGTTTCCGGCGAGGGTATCTTCTGTTACTTCAGGAAAAGGAGCATTGTAATGATTTTCGATTTCTTCGATAAAGGAAGTGGCTTCGCTATTGGAAAGATTCATTTCTTGAAATACCTCGGTCAAAACTCTTCGGAGGTAAGGGGAGCGAAGTCTTAGATTATGGCTACGTGCAAATTCACCTCCCAGGCTATTGCCAATAATACATCCAATGCGAGAAGTATTTTCTTTTGTGAGCACCAAGCCGGAATCTTTGACGGCTCTCGCTGCGGTGTCAAGCGCAAGCCAGTGTGTTAGGTCAGAAGCATTTACGGTGACCGGAGCAAGCCGGTATTTTATAGGATCAAATCTCCAATCCGAAATCAATGCTGCCTGATCGCAGTAAGATTTTCCTGGAGCGGTAGGATCTTCATGGAAATAAAGAGAAGAGGGGAGTCTTTCATCCGGAAGTTTTCTGAAATATCTTCTTCCAGCCAAAACGTTTTGCCACAGTTCTTTTGGGGAATGAGCACCAGGAAAAGTACAGGCCATTCCTACGATGGCAATATTGTCATTTAGAAGCTTGGTTTTCATTGGGTCGAAAGGTTTTTTTTTAGGGGTTTTGTTTTTTTCTATAGACGATATTTGTTTGGTAAAATTTATCAAGATGCAGCACTAAGTAAAATCCAAAACATGCTATTTAAGTTGTACTCGATCAAGACGAGTTAGTCGATCTTTACCTCTTCCTTTGGAAGGAATCTTTATCTGATTTATGCTTATTGATGGTCTGATGATTCGTATCTGGCTCTAATTGTACTTTAAGCTTTTGAGTACCTATCCCTAACAAGATGGACTTTTTATACACAACCTAGAATGGAGTAGTAAGTGCTTGGACAAAAATAGGTTATCATTAGATTCTAGTGGATTGTGGATTTAGACGAGTCATTTTTGACGAGCATATCTGGATATTTAAGGAAAAAATGAGGAAGTATAAAGCCACAAGACGCAGAAGGTAATTTATAATTTATTTTGTCCAAGCACTTAAGCAGGTGGTCAAAAATATCTATATGTTATATCTGAGTTTATTTTTTTATTAATCGAGGCGAATGGTTCCCGATCCTAGCCGTAGCTAGGTGAGGAGGTTCTTCAACGAAGAGTAATAGAAAAAGAAGCCAGAGAG
>CALLVY010000732.1 GCA_938015925.1 uncultured Saprospiraceae bacterium | reverse complement strand
TTTTCGCATCCTGAGAGTCGGTATTTTGGATTGGGTGAGGTTAGTAAGGATCAGGTGGAGGATTATGCGGAGCGGAAGGGGATGAGTTTGGATGTGGCGGAGCGTTGGTTGGCTTCTGTGGTTAATTATGATGTTTAGGGGGTGTACTCAGGGTAAATTCTCATAGTTATTTATTCCTCGAGTAAAATCCCATCTGGCAAGTAGGTCGGTAGTTCTTGAGGAGAGTAACCAAAATGCTCCACAAAAACTTGCATAAACAAAGAATAGAAGCCCTCCATTTTAATTGACTTTTCGTTTTGATTTATAAATAGACCGGAGTTAAAGTCAAACTTGGAGAATGAGTTTAAGAAAGCATCATTTTTTGAAATAATGTGAATAGGGGTTTCAGTACCATCTTTTTCATTTGCCACAAATGGCGGTTGATGATCTCCAAACAAAATGATAATATCGTTTTCGTTTAAAGAGTTTTGAATAAAATCAGCAACCATATTTAATTGATACTTGATAGATAAATAGTATCGGTCTTCTTGAGAACGAGATTCATCCATAGTAGTAGCAAAATCATAAGCAGGGTCATTATAAGCACTCCAATCCGATTCAATATGAAGTGGAGAATCCCATTGCCAATGAGAGTTTAGTGTTGGAAAAAATATAGCAAATGGTTGATTGACTTTGGCAAGTAATCGGTGATAACCGTAATTAATAGTGTACTGGTCAGGAAGCGTTAAACCGAAGCTGGCAAAAGACAAAGACTTACCAGTATAATTATAGTCTTCGTACTTTATAAAACGATCAGTGGTGTATACCGTAGATAATTGTTCAAAATCAACTTTTGCATTCTCATAGCCTCCAAGACCAGAAAAGAAGTAGTTTTGATAACCATTCTTTTTGAAGAAACTTAGAAGAGAGCGATAGTATTTAAAATTGCTTTTTTTGTGGAAAAGGATGTTGAAAAGGTCAACTCGATTGAGTAAAAAACCATATAGAAAAGTGGTATAACTTAACCAAGACCTTCCAGAGTATATAGGAGGTATAGAGAAGACAGAAGTTGCTTTCCACTGATTTTTTGAAAGCTTCGTTTCTATCTCTTTTATGAAAGGAATAAAAGCGTCATTAAAATGGTCATTTCGTTGTAGTACGCTACCGTAAGACTCTAAAGCAAAAATGATAATGTTGGGCTTTTTTTCTAATTGGATTTCTTCATATTGATTTTTTGATTGATAAAATTCTTTAGGAAGGGTGGCAAATTTGCCTACTTCTTTGGTGTGTTTTAGATTTCGGTAAAAATGATTGATTGGAGAAAACACTGCCCTGTGATGCAGTCGCTCATAATCGTAGTTTTGAAGCTTTAAGAACCCAGGAATTAAAAGAGAAAATAGAACTAGAGTGCTTATTGAAATTGTGTTAATGTTCTTGATAGTGTTAATTAAGAAAGAACTACCGGTGATAACCAAACCAAGCAGAAGGATGGTTACGAGAATTATTAAAACGAAATGATACCATTTAGAGCGACTAGCAACTAGAAAACCTACGTCTAAAAAGCTCAGATCACTTTTAATAGAAGGAACTGATTTAAAAACATGTAAGATGACGGCGATATAGATTTGATTAATGAGTCCAAACAAAGAAATCACAAAGACTAGGGTAAATATAATTTTGGGTGAGATAAACTTCCCTAAGAAGACTAAAAGTAAACTAAGCAAAATCAGGTCGGAATTAAATTTAAAGATGTCTTGATTCGATCGAATGAAAAAATATCGAGCAAACATTTTCTTACTAAGACTACTTTGCTTTTTTACTTGAAAAAAAGGGAAGAATAAACTTTCTTTGTAAGTTAAAAGATAATGGGGAAGAAAAAATATGAAGTTAAAGACAAGAAAGACTAACCAAAACTGAATTTCACTCATTTGAAAAAAAAAATTATTTTTAATAGGTTTAAAACCAAAAGACAATACTTACCTAAAGTAGCTTAAAATACCGGATAAAAGAAAAAATGTTATACTATGAATAAAATATTTTGCATACTACTGTTTTTTTGCGCTTTTACTGCTGCACTAAGTGCTCAGGTAACAGATGAACAATTAAAGATAGAGATGGAAAAGAGAGGCCTTGATGAAGATGAGGTCCGAATGAAATTAATGGAAAGAGGTATTGATATTGACGAAATAGATCCAGGTAACCCCGGACAAGTACTAATGGTAGAAAAAGCTTTACAGGAGATTGTTGCGGAAAAAGCGGCAGAAAATGCTGCGAAAGGAGAAAAAAAAGAAGGAGAAGAGGAAAGTGGAAATATTGAAGAAATAATGAAAGAACAAACTCAGGAAGAAGCGGCGGAATCTGCCGAAGAAATTAAAGAAGCGATAGAAGATGGAGCTACTGTTGAGGAAGCTTTGTCGGAGGAGTTGGTAGAGGTACAAACAGAGGAGTTACCGAAGGCTACAGTCTATGGACAGGAAGTATTTAGAAATAAAAGTATTCGATTGTTTCGTTCTTCGGAAGACATTAAACCAAAGGATACTTATATCCTAGGTGTAGGAGATAGGTTGACCGTATCCATATGGGGGTATTCTGAAGAAACGATTCCTTTTGAAATTAATAACCAAGGTTATATTAAGCCGCCCGAGATGCCAAGAATTTATTTGAAAGGCATGACTTTAGGAAAGGCAAAAAAACTGTTGGAAAGTAGATTCGGAAAATACTATCGTTTTCGACCTCAGGAATTCGAAGTAACCCTCAATTTTGCAAGAACCATCACCGTAAATATTGTAGGGGAGGTATACAGCTATGGAAGTTTTACTATTCCTGCAATTAATACAGCTTACAATGCACTGATTGCCGCTGGAGGGCCAAATGGTATTGGTAGTGTTAGAAAGATAGTTCTAAAAAGAGTAGGAGAACCTACACAAATGATTGATGTATATAAATTTTTATTGGATCCTTCCGCTCAAGACTCCCTGTACCTTTTAGAAAATGATTATATCTTCGTTCCTATTGCTGATAAAATAGTAGGGATAAGTGGAGCCGTAAAACGACCATTTAAATATGAATTGCTAGATAATGAAAATCTAAAAAAATTGCTTTTTTATGCAGGCGGTTTAAAAGATAATGCACATTCTGGTAACGTTCAGATAAAGCGTTTCGTGAATAACGAAGAAATTATTATTGATGTGGACTACGATAACTTGCAAAAGACCAATGGTGATTTCAAACTTTTAAGT
>CALLVY010000731.1 GCA_938015925.1 uncultured Saprospiraceae bacterium | reverse complement strand
ACTCTCAGAGAAATTTCTAAGAGGAGTAGGCCTGGATGATTGGGAAATCGAGTCTGCCAAACTTTATCAAACAGGATTGTCTTCTGAAGAAATTTTGGAAATCCTCTATAAAATCGATGAATTTCGAAATACCCATCCAATTCAAAAATATTCCGTTTTTTTAAGCCATTCCTCTAAGGATAAAATTTTTACAAGGAAACTTCAAGAAGCACTAGATGCAGAAGGCGTCCGTTGTTGGTTAGATGAGAAGCAATTAAAAATCGGCCAAAAAATAATCAAAGGAATAAACGAAGGAATATCAATCTATGACAAATCCATCCTAATTTGCTCTAAAGAATCATTGACTAGCTCTTGGGTAGAGGTGGAACTAAAAAGAATTCTGAAAAAAGAACGAGAATTCAATGAAGGAAAAAAAGAGAAAGACCGAATCCCTCTATTGCTTCCAATAATGTTGGATGATTATGTATTAGAAGAATGGGATGGGCATTGGCAAGAAGAAATAAAGGAGCGGATAATAGGAGATTTTAAAGGCTGTATGGAGGATGAGGAGAAATTTAATCGAATGGTAAAAGTGCTGGTAAAAGCTTTACTAGTAGACCCCATTGACTTTAACCCACCCAATAATCTACTAAAATAAAAAACATCTAGTTTATCAGCTACTGCGAAAAAGTATTTCTGTTTTGGACCTCTACAGAATAGTCCAGGTTTTAATGCTTGTGCGCCCTCCAAAATCACAAAAAACAATAAGCGATTAGCTAAAAAAAAATCCTTCCTTTACTGAGATAAAAAATAAATAGAGTTCAGATAATTTCCTCTAATACAATAATCTTTTTTCAACCCAAATCCTCCAACTCAAATCCTTCCCATTAAAATCCCACCCAAAAAAATATCCCCTTTTATAACAATAAGCAGTTCATCTTTTGTATATTAGATACTCAAAGGAAGTAAGGGGTAGTATTTTTTTAAAAAATGGGTTTCTAAAAACCAATTCTTTTGACAGAATAAGCAATGCCTTTTTATAGATTCTTTTGAATTGGAACCCTAAGAAAAAAAATCGTTTTAAATACTTGAGAAACGAGCTACTCCAGCTTTTGCACTGACCATTGATGCGTTCATTTTTGTACCGACAAAGAGTACTAAATTTTTTCAAGCACCCTTACGTGTATAGTCTTAGGATCGGTCCCTCGGAATGTTTAGGAACAAATAAACAACAACTTATAAAATCTAACTGCTGCTCTCGACAAGTTTGAGACAAAGCCAGTATAAGTTGTTTTTTCCTTGCTCCTTAGCGTGTTATTTTTTTATTTCATTTATTGTTTAGCCTGCTTGATGGATTCAAACAGGTCTGTTGATTGATTGGCTTTTCTTGAGAAATAGACTTCTTCGGAGGTCTGGGAGGATTGAGCAATACGGTATGGAAACACCGATAGGGATGGTTTCATAAGTTTCCCTATACTCAGGTTAGATTTACCACTAAGCTTATATATAGTTCATGGCCCCAACACCTTTTCAAATAGAACGACATATGATTTTTTTGGAAAAAATCAATGTTCAAATTGAAGCGCATTTAGAAGATCCTTCTTTTAGTGTAAAAAAACTTACACGGGATATTGGAATGAGTCGAACGGATTTGCATCGCAAGCTTAAGCAAGCTGCCGGGATGTCTACGACTCAGTATATTCGATATTTTCGGTTAAAGAGAGCGGCTCACTTATTAGTAGAGGAGCCAACGTTAAATATCGGTCAGATCGCTCAGCAAGTTGGCTTCAACAGTGGCTGTTATTTTACAAAACGATTTAGAGAGGTTTATAAAGTGCCTCCTTATGAGTACAGACAACAAAGCTTCATGAGAGCTGCGACAGTAATTCCTCCATTCTTGTAAGGTCTGTTTTTCCTTTTCCAATAAAACTTTAAGCACCTTATAACAAGGTGCATTTAGTGATGGTCAAATAATAAATATCGATTTATTATTTGGCCATTGTTAATTAGTAGCAAGTCTTATCGGAAGGATTAAAATAAGTTCAAACTCAAGAGGAAATCAAAAATTGGAACATTTGTGATAGAAATTGGAACATTTGTAATAACGTGGAGCTTAAAAAAGAAGGAACTTTAGAAGTAATAGTTCATCAATTTAAACACCACTTATTTTTACTCAAATTTAAGCTGGATTACAAGTTGATAAAAGATAAAAAAAGCGGCTGACCACGCTTCGCATTTTACAAAATTGCCTCTTAATTTTGCCGAACCATTGATGATTAGAGCCATTAGAAAATATCTACTTGGGGTCTCTTCCGAAAATGTAAATTTAGATGTTCGAAACTTTAATTATAGGGACGAACAGATTCGTAAACATTTAGAAACGATTGGACTAACTTTTCTAAAAGGATATCATGCCTATTTAGAAAATTTATCTATCGAAAATTTTCCAGAACAAATCAAAGATGTCCCTAAAGTCTATAAAGGATTCGCCTATGAAGGGCTTGCGATGTCGATGGCCATAATGGACTTTATGATGCCTTGGCGATCTTCTCAACTTTGTCCGTTTATGGAAGAAGAAGGGAATGATCACATTTATATGTTGCACGTTGGTGCTGGCTGGGGAATGGCCCGGGTCTTTGGTAAACCAGAACAGCTTATTCAAAAATATCACCCGCTGTATAGATGGCTCGCGATTGATGGCTATGGCTTTCATCAGGCCTATTTTTATACCGAAAAATATGTGAATAAACGCCAGAAACCAAAGAAAATAAGCCAAGAAGCTTTGCCTGTTTTTTATCAGGGATTGGGACGATGTCTTTGGTTTATCGAAGGAGCGCAACCGAAGAGAATTCTAGAGAGAATTCAAACTTTCCCCGCGGAATGGCATGCAGATTTATGGTCGGGAATAGGACTTGCCGCTACTTATGCCTGTGGGGTAGATAAAGAAACGATTCGCCTACTGAGGAAGCTTTCTGGACGCTACCTAATCAACCTGGGATCAGGTGCGGCCTTTGCCGCTAAGGCTCGATCCCGAGCGAAGAATGTGACGGATGAAACCGTCTTTGCCTGTAAAATTATTACCGGAAAAAGGGTAGAAGAATTAGGGGAAATCACAGAAGAGGCTAAACCCAAACTAAAGAATCTTACTGGAAATGTTACTTCCTATCTAAATTGGAAGTCTGCCATTGGTACGCTGATTTATGAGCCACAAATTACTTCCATTTCTCTGGCAAAATAAGAAATTTTTGACTGGAAAAAGGAATCCTGCTGGCTCTTAAAATAGCACTGTTTTTTAATTAAATGTTTTATTGTCAACGGTCAACGAGAAGTGTAAAAACTTTTGTCGTATAGGATGTTTATGCCTGTTCCGTAATGACGTTTGAATCATCAAGAAACCAAAATATTATGCCTAGTAAAATCAACCTGAAACTATGGGGCGTTAGATTATTGGCTATCCTCATTCTAACTGTATTGTATGGTTTGACGGTCTTGCCTCACCTAGATCCCTTAGAAGAAAAAGAACTGGCCAAAGACTTCTCTTTTCAAAAAAACCAATTGTTTGAACCAGAAGGAATCGTGCCTGCAAAAATTCGAAAAGTCCATCCCCAATACGATAGAATTTCTGCCTGGATTAGTTCGGTCGGTGCCTCCATTGCTTTTACGGATATTGATGCAGATTTGACTTTCAATGATTTGATTCATATCGATCCTCGATACAACAAAGTATACTTACAAGCTGCACCAGGAATAAAAGGCGAAAACCGATATGCTCCGATTCTCCTCGATCCTGCTCCGCTACATTATGATGAAGAGACCATGGCGCCAATGGGCGTACTGCCAAACGACTTTAATGAAGATGGACAAATGGATGTGCTGGTTTATTATTGGGGACGTTCTCCGATTATTTTTTATCAAGATAAATTAGAATTTACGCCTAAAAATTTAACGGATAATTCTTTGCGCTGGTTTAGTAATGCAGGAACATTAGCGGATTTTAATGGAGATGGTCACTTGGATATTCTCGTTACCAATTATTTCCCAAATGGTTCGAGAGTACTGGATGCAGAAGCGCTAGATAAAGATCAAACCATGCAGCACTCCATGTCCAGAGCTTTTAATGGAGGTCGCAATCATTTATTCTTATGGAAGGAAAATAAGGAAGGGCAAGCTTCTTATGAAGCAGCGAATAATTGGCTGCAAAATATTGACCATCCAGAAGACTGGACTTTGGCCGTAGCAGCTGCGGATCTCAATGGCGATCTATTGCCAGAAATTTACCTGTCTAATGATTTTGGCCCAGATAAATTATTACTCAATCAGTCTACTCCAAATGACCTCAATTTTAAATTATTAAAAGGAAAACGGAAATTCAAATCCATCCCTTCTTCTGTTGTCGGAAAAGATTCTTTTAAAGGAATGGGCGTTGATTTTGGAGACATCAATAATGATGGCGCAATAGATATTTATGTGTCCAACATCGCCGATGAATATGCCTTGGAGGAAAGCCATTTCGCTTTTATTTCTACCAACAATTGGGAGGATGCACCAACAAGCGGTCGAGCTCCTTTTCATAATGAAAGTGAATCCTTGGGGCTTTCAAGAAGTTCTTGGGGCTGGGATTCTAAACTCGCCGATTTTAATAATGACGGACAAGTGGAAGCCATTCAGGCGACCGGATTTGTCAAAGGAGATATCGACCGTTGGCCGGAACTGCAGGAACTCGCCATCGGAAACGATGAATTACTTTCTACCCCTGAAATTTGGCCGGAGCTAAAAGAAGGGGCAGACCTTAGTGGCCATGACCACAATCCATTTTTTGTACGAAGTAGCAATGGACGATTTTTTGATCTGGCGGGAGAAATTGGAATAGACCAACCAATGGTCACCCGAGGTATTGGTATTGCCGATGCCGACAAGGACGGGGATTTGGATTTTGTTTTTGCCAATCAATGGGAATCGTCTTTTCTATATGAAAATAAGTATTCGGGAAAAAATGCTTTCGTAGGAATTAATCTACTCCTGCCAGTAGAACCCGGTGCGGTGAGCGAACCAGTTTTAAATCCAGCGTCTTTACCTCCATTCAGGTATGCCATAGGTGCGAAAGCAAAATTAATGTCCGCGGATAAAACCTATCAAATTGACTTTGTGGATGGCGGAAATGGTCACTCCGGAGTGAATAGTGCGCAAGTCTATTTTGGACTGGGGGAGATACAAAATGCAGAGAACATTCCATTTGAAATTAGTTGGATAGATAGCAAAGGAACCTCGCGTTCCATTGAGATAAAGCTGACTCCGGGTTGGCATAATCTCTTATTAGTTAACTAAACAGACTTTGTGCTAAAATAATTTTCAGAGAAAAAGTCTAATGTCATGTTTAAAACTCCAAATTAAGATGAATACTACCAAACACCAATTAAAGCAAATCGCTATTCCTGATTTGAGACTAGCGGCCTTAAAAAGGTTTGCACTAGCCATTACGGTTTTAAATATTTTGGGACATAGCTATTTGGGATTTGAAACTTCCTTGGCGCATCCTTTGGTCGCATTGTTGACCGCTTATTCGCTGGAGCTTTTTTTTGAATGGCTGGTCGCCAATATACAAGGTAGAGTGCCAAGATTTAAAGGTAGCTTTACCAAATTTGTTCACTTTCTATTGCCTGGGCATATTACGGCAATGGCCATCTCGATGTTGTTGTTTACCAACGAAGGGCTGATGCCGATGATCTTAGCTACGGCGATTGCTATTTTGTCAAAAGTAATCTTTCGAGTTTCCATGCAAGGACGATCCAGGCATTTTCTAAATCCTTCCAACTTAGGCATTGCTGCCGTACTGATTATGTTTCC
>CALLVY010000730.1 GCA_938015925.1 uncultured Saprospiraceae bacterium | reverse complement strand
TGTTAATGCTTTTTTTAGAACTTATTTGAAGTCAGAATCATTCTGGAAACCTATTCTAAGAGGTGATTATTTGCCGCCATCTGCTACTGATTCTAGCTCAAAAATTTATTGGCAGTTTAAAAATAATTCTTCATTGAATGTTATTAATTATGATAATGAGACAATGGATACTGATTTAGAGGGAACTTCTCCTAATAAAGGATTGGCAATTGCCAAATTGAAACTTGAAGATGATACAAGTTCTTCGTTTCCACCTTATGATGCGACTATTTATTCCTCTCCTGTATTTGCAACTGGAGCAAAGAATTTTTGGGATATTGAAAAGAAATTGGATTTCTTTTCCCAACATGGAAGTCAAGTTTTAATGATTGATTTAAATGAGCAAAGTAGCTACGAAGTACCTTTGTCGTCTTCGATGAACGCGAATAGTTATGATTTCTTGAGCTTTCGAGTTGGTATTGTCTTTAATTGGTCGATTGATCTTACAGCAGCATCTCCCCCTTTTACTGAGTCATTCAATCATGCTAGTCTGTCTGCAATGACAATTGAAATTAATACAATAAGCCAACCAGTACCAGATGTCATTCCGCAACCATTTAGAAGAATCGATAGAGTTTCAAATCCAGTAAGCGACGATCTCTTATCTGTTTTTTCTTTTAATGATAGTGTTTACAAATCAAAGTCAGTGTTAACCACTTTAAGAATTCCTTTGGCTGATTTTGCAGGTTTAAATAAATCAAGTATCAATAATATTAAATTAAATTTTGGTTCAACAGTAGGTTTAATTATGTTGGCTGATTTTGAATTTATCAATTAAAATAATGAGCATAAAGTTTTATAGCGAATATTTATTACTAGTTGTGGCTGGCTTTCTTCAGAGCTGTTCAAATACTAAAGATATACCTGTTAGTAACCATTCAGAAAATTATCAATTGCAAGAGAATATGTCAAGTCTAGAAGAAATTCAAATGTTTAAGTTTAAAGCAAAAAATATTAAAAATATTGAAGATTCACCGAAAGAAAACGAAAGCGATATTTTGCTTTATTTGATTCGTTATGATAAAAGTGGGTGTTCTATTTTATATAATTTCTTTAATGAAAATAAAGATGCTTGTTCACCGCATCCGAATTTTATAAACAAGGAAAAACTCTTTAATGAGTTGCCAAAGAAATCCATGAAAAATGTGATTAATACTTGGTTCTATACTGAAAATTTTGATAAGGAAGGCGACTCGAATACTACTTATGAAAAAATATTTATAAAAAAGGTGCCTGCCCGAATCATGATGAATTTGATGACTGAATTGGAAAAGAATTCCCAAAAAGCGAATATGGATTTTAAGTATTCACAAGATTTAAAATTTTTGACCTTTCCTACGATAAAATTTGATCTTGATTCGATTGAATTGAATCGAAATGGGTCTGCTGATATGGAACAGTTAAGGGATGCACAATTTAGTTTGAAATATGAATTATTACAGTCTTCAACGTATGATTTTCAGTCAAATATTGAAGGTGAAAAACAAAAGGCAACCGAATATTTTGATTCGAAAACCTATTCTCTGGAAGAAATACAAAAGAATTTTACAGGAGAATTATTTTATTATGAGTCTGGGGTTTCCGTTAAAAAAATGGAAGAATCAATTGGAAATTCTACAACCTATATCTGTGAAGTATATTACTTCGCAAAAATAAATTAAAAAAAAATGGCAAGCTTTAATTTAGAAAGTAATCATTCCGTCCAACCAATATTAGGGGTTCTTTACCATGTTATACATGTTAGGATTTCTTCTTCTGATTCTAAATTTCCGATTAAATCTTCAGAGGAATATTTAACCGTTAAAGATTTAGGTGCAAATGTTAAACCCTTTGATTTGCGCATTGCGAGAAATCAAAAAGAAGTGGATGCACTTTTTACAATAGATGCATTCTCTGTTTTTTCTGGAAATGTAACAATAGAATTCGGTTATGGTGGGAACGTCTTTACTTCTTTTCAGGATGTTGACATAAATACCATAACGACCCCGTTACCTCCTATTTTAATTGCATTGCCTTCAATAGATGCCGACAACGCTTGGCTTGCTTCACTTTAGTATAAAAAAAATTACTGCTATGCCATCTCAAGAATATTATCCTTCTTTATCAGATCTCATTACGGCTGACGCTATACCAGGCGACTTTGAAGCTTTAGAAGACGTTGTCCAGTCAGGATTAGATGCAATCCTGAAAAAAATGTGGTATAAAAACCTTGTGGTTGATGTTTCTTCAACAGGAGAAATTAAACATTACCATTTAGAGCTCCTAACCAAAAAATTAGATTTACCACTTTTTGGTTCGGGGATGAATCTTGTTTTCTTTCGAGACTCGACAGGGACATTGTCTAGCTTTCCAATAATTTTTGAATGGTCTTGGCCAATCTACAAATACATCAAAGAATTTGAAGACGTTGGGTTTTCATATGCTCCAGAAGCCTTCGTTGGTATTCTTTTTGAATTGGCTGATATCGAAGACGAAAAAGAATTTTTAGGATCAATAGTAAATACCTTTTTAAATAACGGTACCAATTCCTATCAAAGCTTCTTTACCGCTTTCATTAATCAGATAAATACTTACGATACTGCGGTTCCCGCAGTAACTGCAGAGATTACAAATATTGTTACACAATTAGGAATAATCGAAGCAGAGGTAACGGCTTTGCTCACCAATACTAGTTTGTTTACGATACAATCTCTTTTTGAAAACTACGAAGAGCATCCAACTTTATTAACTGCTGTTAATTCCATTATTGCATCCATAGAAGTTTTAGCGGACGATGAATTAATTGACATCAATATTTTCGACGATATAATTCAATCAGTCCTCGGAGAATTCTCTGACATTGATGAAAAATTTAAACGGCTAGGGCAATTGTTTAAAGGCTGGATAACGGATATAGATGGCGAGGACTTTAGGGATCTCCTTATCCCACAATTCGCTATTGAACTTCATAGTATCAAGATGGGACTAGAGTTTCCACGAAAGTGGGTCGTACCCGCAATTCCCGATGTGTCAAACCCCGGAGGCTATATCGAAGATCCCGATGAGACACATCTGGCAGCAATCGAATTTACCGTAGGCGACCTCAAGTTCTCCACCAAAAAAGGCTTTGAATTTGAAAACCAATCCGCGTTCGATTTTGAACGCGCCTACATCGGCAAAACAGGAATCATGTTGGAGTTCATCAACTTCAAGGTAGACATGAGCAAGACCTATAACATTCCCGAAGCTGACGCTGATGGCCGCCCCGAAGATTTTCAAGGCGTTTACTGTGAACGAACTACGGTCACCCTTCCTCCCAAATGGTTTAAAAACCAAACGCCTGGAACAACCGCCGAAGTCTTCGGAAACAACCTCCTCATCGGAACCGGCGGCGTCTCCGGAACCCTCGGCCTCGAAGCCGTCGGCGGAAACGAAATCCTCTGGGCAAACATTGGCTCCAACGATGGCTTCAAAGTAGGTTTCAAAAGTTTTGACATCGAGTTCAAACAGAACAAAGTGATTTCTTCTAGCATAGAAGGAGCCATGGAAATCAAAAAATTTGTTTACCCTGCTGGAACACTAGATGAAAATGGAGTCAATGTAGGAGGCAATCCCGTCACCATCGGTATCGCAGGCCACATCCACGACAATGGCGATTTCAACCTAACCGCTTCCGCTGAACCACCATATCCAATAGAATTCCCGGATGTATTTATCTACCACATCAAAAGTTTAGAATTGGGAAAAGAGGAAGAAGACTTTTATGTCGGCACTTCCGGTAAAATCGAATTCCAGGGATTCCTAAAAGATACCCTCAAACTAAAGGCGATCGATATTGATCGCTTGCGCATCTATAGTGATGGCTCCATCGAATTCGAAGGCGGTTCCATTGCTTTGGTAGAACCAATCGTATTGCCACTAGGGCCAGTAGAAATTACCGTATCGGCGATTCATTATGGCTCGCACCAGAAAGAGGTAAATGGCGTCATGCGCAAATTCAATTACTTCGGTTTTGATGGCGGCATTAGTGTCGATCCATTGGGAGTAGAGATCAGAGGAGATGGCGTGAAATTTTACTATTGCACAGATGATTTGCCGAATAAGCCGCCATCTTATTTGCACATCCAAACCTTGTATTTAGATTTGACCATTCCTGCGAGTACGCCAGTGGCGATCATCAATGGTTGGTTGTCTATTCCAGAACCAGGGGCTTCCAAAGAATATGCAGGAGGTATAAAATTGCAATTGCCAAAAGCGAAAATATCGGGAAGTGCAGATATGAAACTGCAGCCTAAATATCCAGCATTTATCATTGATGCTTCTATCGAATTTCCAGCGCCTATCCCATTAGGGCCTGTTGGAATCTATGGCTTTAGAGGTTTGATTGGCTACCGTTACGTAGCCGAAAAAGAAGCAGCGGGACTCGTGTCAGGAGTAGATACCTGGTACGATTATTATAAAAAGCCACCAAGAGGAATTCATGTCAGTAAATTTAATGGGCCGGATAGAACAACAGTTGCCGGTACGCCATTTTCTATTGGTGCAGGAGCGTCTTTAGGAACCTCTGCCGACAATGGAACCATCTTGAATATCAAGGCCATGGTCTTGCTGTCTATTCCATCTTTGTTTATGATCGATGGGCGAGCAGCAATTCTTTCTGCAAGGCTGGGCTTAGATGATTCTGGTGATCCGCCATTCTTTGCTTTCATTGCGATTGGAGATAATTCCTTAGAATTAGGCTTTGGTGCAGACTTTAAAATGCCATCGAGTTCGGGAGATATTTTAAAAATTTACGCCGATGTTCAGGCTGGATTTTTCTTCAATGATTCTTCCAAATGGTATGTCAATAT
>CALLVY010000729.1 GCA_938015925.1 uncultured Saprospiraceae bacterium | reverse complement strand
AGCTAGATCTACTAATAAAGCAAAGAAAGAGGAAGCCAAAGCCAAGCTTGAAAAATCGGAAGGTAAATCGGAGGAATACCGCGAAAAAGTCAAAAAGACACGCGAACAGTTTGAAAAGGACAAAAAAGCTGGTAAATTGAGTGCCGAAGAGGTAAAAAGAAAAGAGGCAGTGTTGCAAAAGGCTGAAATGCAACTGAATAAAGTAGAAAAGGCCGTTCTTAAAAACAAGAAAATACTCGAAAACAGTAAATAGATTAACGAACAGTTACCACCCAAAAGATACCGACAAATTTTGTCGGTATTTTTTTTTGCCCGACTACTTCCAGAAAAGCGATTTCTAATTCTAAGTTTGGCTTACAATTACTATTTTTGCCCTACTATGAAGTGTGGTGTAAAGAATAAATGACTTTTATACTACAGACTTCGCATCGTTTAACAAGCTAACCAAACCTTCCTCAAATCTAAAGTAGCATTTTGATGCTACTCTAAATCGGAAAAACCAAATTTTATGTCCACTCCAAATATCCATGTTTCCTCTGAAATTGGTCAACTTAAAAAAGTAATCGTACACCGCCCTGATGAAGGGATTGCACGTATCTCTCCCAAACGAGCAGAAGAATTGCTCTTTGATGATATTGTTCATTTACCAAAAATGCAAGAAGAGCATGATATTTTCACCGATGTCCTCAAAGCTTTTTTGGGAGAAGAAAATGTATTGGAGACTCGACAACTGATCTTTGAAGCTTTAGAAGCGGATAAGGAAAAACAACAGGAAATTATAGAAAAGATCATCGAGTATGAAGAATTGCCAAGCAGTTATGCGGGCATGCTTTTAAAATTACCTAATGAAACCCTAACCGATATTTTAATCACCGGTTACTGGGAGGAGGAAGATCATATCCTTTTTGATCCGATCCCCAATTTTATTTTCACTAGAGATATTGCCGTCACCGTAAATGATCACGTGATCATCACCAAGGCGGCCAAAGAAGCTCGCTTTCGCGAAAACTTCCTAACGCGCTACATCTTTTGGGCACACCCGCTTTTCGAAGAACTCCGAACGGAAGGAAGAATCATCAACCTCAACACCATAGAAGATTTTCCACCTTCCAAAAAAGGTGAAAATGTTTCTGTAGAAGGTGGAGATGTGATGGTCATCAATAAAGATTTCCTCTTGGTAGGCCGTAGCGAACGAACTACCGAGCATGGCATCCAATCCTTAAGAGAAGAACTTTTCCGCAAGGGAGTCATCGATAATATTGTACAGATCAATATTCCAAAGGATAGAAGTTGTATGCACATTGATACCATTTTTACCCAAATCAATGTCAACCACCTGACCGCCTTCAAACCTATCATCATTGATGGCCTGGGCTCCAATGTCGTTGTATATCGCAAGGATGGAACGACTGCGGCTTATGGCTCCGTCAGTGATTTTTTCCGAAAGGAAATCAATCCAGAGATGGAATTTATTTTGAGTGGCAATGGAGAAACACCTTATCAAGAAAGAGAACAGTGGACCGATGGTTGTAATCTAGTCGCCCTCAAACCAGGAGTAGCCCTCACTTATGATCGCAATCCCAAAACAGAGGAAGCTTTCCGGGAAGCAGGCTATACGATTATCCATGCGACCGATCTACTCAAAGCTTTTGCCTCCGGAGAGATGAAACCGGAAGATGTTAAAAATACGATTATCAATATTCCTTCTAATGAGTTGTCTAGAGCAAGGGGGGGATCGCATTGTATGACTTGTCCGATTGAGCGCGGGTAGTGGGGAGCTGAAATTGGATTTAATTATCGTGGGAAACCTGGTGCGCAGCTTCGAGCTGAATGGTATCAACTTAAACGTTTTTTTCTTGTTGAAAACCCAGGATGCCGCTCAAAGCGGCTTCCTGAGTCACCCATAACTTATTCCTTCTAAATGAAATTAAAAAAGTAGTGTGCTTCCTAAGTTGATGACATTCGGCTTCGAGCTGAATGGTATCAACTTAAGCTGACATCGGAAAGTTTTTACTTCCTTTTTGGATAACTCTAAAGCGGTCTTTAAAAAATATATAAACAGTCTATGTACACACACGAGACAAAAATCAGAGTTCGATACGGAGAGACGGATCAAATGGGGTACCTCTATTATGGTCATTATGCCCAGTACTATGAAGTAGGGAGAGCGGAGATGATTCGAAGTTTGGGACTGAGTTACCGTGCTTTGGAGGAAGAACATGGAGTGATGATGCCGGTGATGACTTTGAATATGCGTTTTGTCCGTCCGGCGCATTATGATGAAGAGGTGACAGTCCGAACGACTTTGCGAGAATTGCCTAGTACTTTTATTACCTTTCACATGGAGATTTTCAATGAAGTAGGTAAGTTGATGAATGGTGGTTCAGTAAAATTGTGTTTTGTGGAAGTCAAGAGCAATAAAACGATAGCCACGCCTTCGGTCTTATTGGATTGTTTAAAGCCTTATTTTACATCTCCTGCTTAAGTTCAATTACGTAGTCTTGGAATAGAATGAAATTACCTAAAGTATCAGAAATTCAAGCGTGGGTATTTGCCTTGCCAATTGTCAAACAATTGATAGATTGGTCGAAGACACATTCTCTTCCAGGTTTTTTTAGTGTTCCGCTTTATGATGTTTTGGTTTTTATTATCAATGAACTGAAACATTATGCGCTGGTGACTCGCGCCAATTCCATGGCTTTCAGTTTCTTCCTTTCGCTTTTTCCTTCCTTGATTTCGCTCTTGACTTTGTTTCCTTATTTTGAGAAGTACATTCTATACTATCTGCCTGCCGGGCAAAATTTTGATACCATATTCTTCACCTTGGAGCAACAGTTTAGTGAAATTATCCCTGGGGAAGTTTTCCAGACGGTAAAAGATGTAGCCACTACCCCACGCTTTGGACTATTGTCTTTTGGTTTTTTCCTTGCCATATTTTTTGCTTCCAATGGAATGTTGGCCATGATGAAGGGTTTTGAAAAATCTTACAAGACCACCTTCCGACAAAGAAGTGCATTGGAAAAACGAGGCATTGCGATCAGTTTGACCTTCCTGGTTGGTTTTTTGGTTCTTGCTTCCGTTGTATTGGTGATTCTCGGTAGAATGCTTTTCAGTCAATTTCTCACCTATATCAATGCGGATGGTTTTACGGCTACCGTGTTTTTCTTAATTCGCTGGTTAGCCGTTCTACTTTTTTTCTATTTTGGTATTTCATTGATTTACCGCTATGGAGCAGCGACTTACCAAAAATTCAGGATTTTCTCGCCAGGAGCCATGCTCGCTACGGTGCTCATTATTCTCTCCTCTGTTGGCTTTTCTTTTTATGTAGAATATTTCGATACTTACAACAAACTCTATGGCTCTATTGGTACCATCATCGTCGTCATGTTGTGGATACAAATCAATTGCTTTATTTTACTTGTAGGATTTGAGTTAAATGCCAGTATTGCCGTAAATCGAGATTTGAAGATTGAAAAGGCAGAAGACTGAAAATTTTAACATATAAACAAAAACATCAAATAAAGCCATCAAAAAGCTGACTCCCAGCCTTTTATATACTTATTTTTTGCAATATTATATTTTTATTTTCAAAGCTTCAAAAATTGAAAGTTTTTGACGTAACCAATCATTTTGAAGTCCCGTTATAGGAAGGAATAGCAACCTTAGTGTATTTTATTCAAATACGCTAAAAAACAGAAGGACGATTTTTTTCGTAAACAGGCTTGCTTTAGAATTTACCCCTATTCCTCTAGTAAAGTTTTTAAGAAATCTCAGGACTATTAAAAACAAGATAAGAGCAAAAAAACAAACCAAGAATAAAAGGTATTTTTTGAGTCAAACTTGAAGAATCAAGTTGCTATTAATTAAATGTACGTGAACTGTCTCCCCCTCTATCAAGAGCATTGCCTCTTTATAAACACGACTGTACATTTTTTTGGTCTGCTGTAGTAAAAGTTCAAATTACCCTTTGGTCTCTAAACAAACACATCAAAACCTTTTAGGGAAGGTTTTGATCACTAGTCTTGCTAAGTCTTTTTTTAGACTTGAGCAGGTTATATTCTGAAACACTATGTATAGAACCCATTAACTATCACTATGAAGCACCTTTATTTTGAAAAACAAAAGGAATTACTGGAATTGATTTTCCAACTTGAGACAAACAACCAAAAAGAAGAGGACTTAAACATGGAAGAA
>CALLVY010000728.1 GCA_938015925.1 uncultured Saprospiraceae bacterium | reverse complement strand
TGAATGCTTCCATTGGAGCCTTTAGTGTTTTACCTGCTGGAGGAGCAGCTTTATTTCAAGACGATGCCGGAAATCAATACGATCTTTTTGGAAGTGTGATTTCGGGAGATGGTGCTGATCTGGTGCCGATGGAATCCTTTATTGGATATTGGTTTAGCTGGGGCGCTTTTTATCCGGGGACAGAAATTTTTAATCGATAAGAAAACGATGGAAGAGTTTAAAAGCAGCGTTGAAATCTCAGCGCTGCTTTTTTTTTATGATATTTTTTCTCTTGTGGTGAAGCGTTTTTGATCTTTTAGGGATTATATAATTGTATGGCCTGATCAACCACCTGATTTCTAATGTAAAAAATATATAAATGAAATATCTAAAATATTCTTGTTTGCTTATATTGTTACTTTGTTTTGCTTGTGAAAAAGAGATGGATATTGTCGAAGAAGTTACTAGTTTTCCTAACTCTACTGAGGCTACCATTGAAAAGATTGAAGGAAGAATTTTTCGCTCTGGTAGTTTTTGTAACCCAACTAGACCGTCGAATTTTATTCCTCATGCCACCGTAAAACTAATTCATGATGGCCTTGTTTTGGATGAGGTAAAGGCTGCCGTAACTGGAGGATTTAGCTTTGAAGAGCAACTTATTCCAAAAGATAAAACCTTTATCTATGTAGAGGCGCTTGACTTTTTTCCAACTATTCGAAGAATAGATAATGTGACTTTGGGAAATGATATTGATTTGATTCCGAAATACTATAAAGGAATTAATGATCATTCATTTGATGAAGAAAAACCAATGATTGAAATAACGGGGAATGTGGTAGATTTTGAGAAGGGCTATTTTATTTATGCCTTAGATGCAAATGGCGATCTTATTGGACATCGGGGAGCAGAATATGTAGAGCACTCAGATACTTTGAAGTTGTCAACAATGGCCGGTGAAGAAATTTACCTTTATGCAAGAAAGGGGCATAATAATACTGTCTCTTCCCTTAAAATAGGTCCGTTTACAGAGGATACAGATATCGGCGATGTTCTATTATTTGAAAACTTGACGCAACCACTGGATTTGATTATAGAAGGAAGTGTGGAAGCATGTAATGGCGTACAGGATACAAGAGGCGACATCTATCTATTTCAAGATGATCAAATTAGAGGCTCAGGAGTTTTACTTGGAGATAATCATATAACCTATACCTGTGGTGGGAATCTAAGTAATACTCCCATCACACTTATTGCAAGTTATCAGAAACCCATGATTTACGAATATACTGATTATAGTAAAACGATCACGACCTATATCCCCGGACAAGATATTGTGGCTAGTATTGAAAAATGCTACCCCAATCCTTCCCTTGTAACTTATAGTATAAATGGATCAACATCTTTTGAAGATCGTGCTTTAGCCATTGCCAATATTAAGGAAATGGGAGAAGTAAATGTTTCTATGTTTAACGGATATTATGGGCGTAACTTTTATTTCAAATTATCGGGATCAGAAATTGGTTCTCAAACGGGAAGTATTTTTCTGAATGAGTATTTCAATTTTATTGGTTTTGCAGATAATGTAGCTTTTACTATTACTGCCAATGACGGGGAAGTACTAGAAGGAAATTTTCAAGGAACATTGATGGATGAAAACTACATCAATATTGGAGATGTGGAAGGATCTTTTAAGGCAGTCATTAAATAAATAAAGAAGCCTTGTTCTAGTATTTTTATTTTTTAAAGTGATTAGGTATTTAATCAACTATTGAACAAAAAACAAAAAATATCCTCCCTTATCAAAAGGTGTAAAAAGTATGATCGTGTAGCGCAAAAGGAATTGTATTTGCGCTACGCTGATTTGCTGATGAATACAGCGACTAGGTATGCTAAGGATTGCGCACAGGCAGAAGATTTAGTACACGATACTTTTATAAAAATATTTCAAAACATAGACAAGTATAAAGAGCAGGGTAATTCTTTTGAAGGATGGATAAAAAGAATTTTAATTAACGAGGCCTTAAAGGGATTTCGCAAGTCTAATCGAATGGAAAATATGGAGGAAGAATCACTTTTGGCAATAGCATCTGATGACTCGACTATCATTGATGGTTTACAGGCGGAAGATGTTTTGAATCTTTTGAATAAATTACCAGAGGGTTGTAAAACCATTTTTAACCTCTATGTGATCGAAGGTTATAAGCATGAAGAAATTGGTCAATTGCTAAATATCAAGGCTAGTGCCTCTCGGGCTCAATTATCACGGGCAAAAAAAATGTTGAAAAGATTACTTCAAAGCACCAATCCAACTATCACTGAATAGTTTTATTATGGAAGACAAAATAAAAAATAAACTGAAAGGTTTAGAGGTGAAATGGGACAAAGAAAAACTTTGGGACAAATTGGAACCGCAGTTGCCTCAACGAAAACCCAATAGGAAAAGGTACATTGGACATTTGCTGCTGTTTTTGGCAGTTTTTATTTTGGGGCAATGGTCGCTAAAGAAAGGGGAAGAAGTGCAAATCAAGCCTACGAAAAACACGATAGCATCCAGGTTGAACGACATTGAGAATAAAGAAGAAAAGATTATCATAAAGCCTAAAGAACAGACCGCATTTATCCCAATAAAAAATTCAGCAGATACAGATCAGAACTCAGCGAGTACAACAGATTCTTCGGTTCTATCACAAAGAATAAAAGGTAGTGAAAAAGAGCAACTTAAAACCAACAAAAAGGAAATGCCTTCTTCCCAACAATTAAGTAAAAGCTATGAAAACCAACTTAATGGGAATTCAACGGTAGAGGAGGAGCAAAATGGTTTTAAAGATGCTCCTCCTAAAAATGTTTTAACTATTGACAATACAACGGAGTCTAATGCTAATTTAAAGAACCCTCAAGCGCCACGGACAGAACTTGATTCAAAGAGCGTCACTTCTTTTAAAACCCTACCACCGATTGCCATCGAGAGAGCATTCGATAAAGTGCAAGTCGTTCCTTTTTTATCTATGGCGCTCATCAATTTATTGCCGACCAATGACAGAAAAGATTCTGTTTCTGTGAACGCCAGTTTCTTGCCTTCTGATAAATTCCCTTTCTTCTTTTTTGAGATTGGAACAGAGATAGGGAAACCTTTAAGGAAACTCAGTCTCAAGGATTCTAATGATCCAATACAGGTGGAAAATCAGGGCTATAAAAACTTTGAAAGCCCTTTGCTAAGAACCAGTATTGAGGCAAAGATTGGAATGCTCTTTAAGCAGGGGTTTTATGTGTCGACGGGAGCAAGCTTAGAAAATTTTCATGAAAAACTAAATTGGGAAAAGAATCTTCATAGCGATACGAGTTTTATTGCGGATAGAGAAAAAGGATTTTATGTGTTGAATGGAGATTTGGATACGACCTATTTTAATGGACCCGGTTTGACTGTAAAGGACTCTATCAGAAAAGTAATTCATTACAATCGAGTACAGTATTTTATCATTCCGATTTCATTCGGATATCAAAAACAATGGAAGCGGTGGACGCTTGGGGTATCTACAGGAATTAATTTTGGCTTTGGCAGTAAGTTCATTGGAAAGTCATTGCGATCAGACGAAGCTGAAAACGCGATGATCACTATAAATCCTACGATGTCGATAACGAAAGCTATAGGCTGGCAAGGAAAGCTTACCATGTCCTATTTGTTGGATAAGAAAACATCGATTAAATTTAGTACCGGGCTAAAAGGTCATAGCCAAATGGAAATGAATGATCTTTTATTGTCTTATCAAACCGTATCTGTTGGTTTGGGATTGAGGCGATTGTTTTGAAAAGAGTAGGGCGTTTGTGATACTATTGGTCTGAGCAAATATGGGATGGGCTCGGAAAGTTTGCAATGCGAGAAAGTAAGAAATAGAAAGAAACTTAACCTCAGTACATCAACCAGTCTTCCCACAAAAAAAAGCAGCTCCGATTTCGGAACTGCTTTTTTTATAGGATTTTTTTCAAGAACTATTCCTTAATATAAGTTTTAATTCCACCATCATTGAGCGCACTTGCTGCGCCTTCCGCTTCGCTTCTGCTGTAATATTTTCCAGCCACTACCATGTGCTTATTGCCTTTTAGCGTTTCAATCTGCGCAGAACCAAAACCAAGATTCTGTACCTGGCCCAAACGTTTTTGAGCATTGGGTAGATTGTTGAAAATACCAGTGATAACGGAAACGTCTCCGTCACTGGAACTAGAAGAATAAGTTGGAGAAGTACTGGTCGATGCGGTGTAGGTCTCCGTTGAAGGAGCTGGCTGAGTATTATTATTGACGATGCGAACATTTACCGCCTGTGCCATTTTCGTAATCCTAACTTCCGTTCTTCGATTATACTGGTGATTGTCTTCGTTACAATCCACACCGTCTACACATTGATTACGAATCTCTTTTTCGCCATAACCAGTAGCAGTCAATCTGTTTTTATCAATCCCTTGACGAGTTAGATAAGCGACTGCGCTTTCTGCTCTTTTTTGAGAGAGTCGTTGATTGTATCTGTTTTCTCCTCTGGAGTCCGTATGCGAAACCAATTCAATTTCCATGTCTGGATATTTGTTAAGCAGACCAGATACCACATCTAAATCCTTTTTGGCATCAGGACGAATTTTGGCATCATTGAAATTATAATAAATATTAGGCAGTTCGATAATCGTTCCTTCTTGTATGCTCGATACACCAAGGTCAGAAAGACTTCCTCCAATGGTGCCCGTAATAACCGGAGGTACTTCTGAAGTCGTCGTACTTCCAGTCGTCGTTGATGTATTTCCATTCGTAGTGGATGTTCCACTTGTTCCAGATGTTCCTGTTGTCCCCGTCAAGTCACCATTGCCAGGATAAGAATTGCCTTTTGCCATCGTCACCAAAAACTGTTTGACATCACTATTGGCCGTAAGGACTACCTGTCTACTTTGAAATCCAGGTCTGGAAATATTAAAAATGTAATTGGCGTATTTAACTTCAGCAGGGTAGAGGCCATTGCTATCGGTCACCCCTTGGAGGTTGCCATCTTCGAAAGGCATGCGCAGGAGAATTTCGCTATCACTCAATTGTCCATTGGATTCATTGACTAAGGCTTTCGCCAAAGTTAATTCATCTACCAGGATATAATTGATTTTAGCTCCTTCGACAAGATCACCTGTTTCTTCATTGATGACCGCCAATTCTATTTGGCGCGTTTCATTCGGATCGCGGCGTAAGTTTCCAGATACTGCATCAAGATTATCTAAGGCATAAAAGCTATAGATATCATCTTCTCCAAGACCACCAGGTCGGTTAGAAGAAAAATACCCATTCTTTTTGTCTCGATCTACAATGAATCCAAAATCATCATTTTCAGTATTGAAAGGTTTTCCAAGACTGCTTGGTTTTTTCCATACATTGGATTCGTTAAGGCTAGAATAAAATATATCTAAACCCCCTAATCCCATTTGGCCACTAGAAGCAAAGTACAAGGTTCCATCTGCGTGGATAAAAGGAAAAACTTCATCTCCGTCGGTATTGATCATTGGTCCCATATTTACCGGAGTACCCCATTCGTCACCACGCCTTTGGACCATCCAGATATCCATTCCTCCCATACCACCAGGTCGATCAGAAGCAAAATAAATATTTTTGCCATCCACCGAAATAGAAGGGTGAGCAGTATTGCTCTCATCATCATTGAAGGACAATTCTTCCACGTTGGACCACTCTTCGTTGACTTTATAAGCAGTATAAATTTTTAGTTTTACGATGCCATCCTTAGCTTTCTTTTTCTTTCCGTTTTTATAATTGTTACGGGTAAAGAAAATATTTTCCGCAGTGCGATCAAAAGTCATAGGGCCTTCGTGTACCGTGGAAAGCAATTCTTCCAATGGCTCTGGAGCCATCAGGCTGCCACTCTCCGATCTTTGAGAACGATAGATAGACATGATGTTTTTGTCGATCCTTTTGTCCGTGACGCGGTAGCGTTTAGAAGAAATTTTATTAGAAATAAAAACAATTCCATCTTCAAAGAAAGCTGGACTATAATCCAGGTTCTCGGAGTTGATCGTTGCTTCATTGGTTATGAAAACTCTTTTTTCTTCGCCGTCAGATTGAGCAGCTAGGAAAGAAGAACAAGCAAGAAGCAAGCAAATAAATATTGGTATTAACGGTCTCATGTTTTTTTGTCTTTAGTAACGTTGAAAAAATAAGTTCGACGTTTTTTATTTAACTCAAGAACCAAACGAGTTGAAAATGAGGTAGTTTTGAGTTAAATGGAAAATTCAAAAGAGGACTTTATTTTTTAAACAGCACTTAGTAAGTACTGTTAAAAGAAAAAACGTGGGTTAGCCATGTCTGCTTGTTCTTTGATAAAATCAAAGCGAATCAAAGCTTCAATACTTCCGTTGTTGTAGTTGTTTAATTGAGAAAGGTTGTAATCATAAGCCAGTCCAAATCCAATATTATTGATTTGGTACATGGCCAATAAGTCAACAGAGTCACCGGCACCATCACCTCCCATTCGATAAGAAATACCTGCTGTAAGTCTTAAGTCGTAAACAAAGCTCAAATTAAGATCGAGATCCAAAGGAGCATTTTGAACATATTTTACCAAAGCAGCTGGCTTCAGGTGGAACTTAGACCCTGCTTTAATCATGGTACCAACCATTCCATAAAAGTGAGGCGTTTCTTTGGCGATTTCAAGAATGTTTTGATCCTTGTTTATTCCAAATTCTGTTGGGAAAATATAAGGCGCAGAAAGTCCAAAGTAAAAGTTTTTTACCGTAAGGTAAATTCCGGCACCGAAGTTTCCACTAAAGTTGCTGATGGTTTGGTTTTCCAAAATAGATCCATCTCCTTCTTGGCGAATGACGACCGAAGGATCTGTAAAATCCAATCCTAAGGATCGCATATTACCTTGTAAGCCCAAACGGAAAGAAGCCGTTTCACTAATCGGAATATGATAAGAATAAGCCATCGCTCCATACCAGGAATTCATCACTCCGATATTGTGATTGGATACCGTCAGGCCAAAACCAACACGATCTCCAAAGAGGGGAGCATTAAATCCTACCAATTGGGTTTTCGGTGCACCTTCAAAACCCATCCATTGATTTCTGTAAAGGGCCATTAAAGAAGGAACACCTCTGCTACCTGCATACGCAGGATTGATGGTCAATTGATTATACATAAATTGGGTGTACTGGCTTTGCTGCTGCGCAGTTCCAGTGGAAGCAAAGCCCAGACCAATAAACAAAACCAATAAACCTTTAAAAAATATTCTATGTTGCATAATTATAAAATTATTAGCGTTTAATTTTTATCTAAAAATGGTAAGGAATTTCTTTTCTGCTTCCGTATTAGGATCAGGTTTGAAGATAAAGTAGTAAGTACCGTCAGGAAGATCTTTTCCTTCAAAAGTACCATCCCAATTATTGAGGTATGGAGAAGCTTCAAAGACTTGGTCTCCCCACTCATTGTATATGACTATAGAGTTTTGCGGAAGCTGAAAATCATAAACACAATTAATAAACAATAAGTCATTTAATCCATCACCATTGGGAGTAATTACTGTAGGCACTTCACACTCATTGTCATTGAAGGCAACAGAAACGGTGACGACTGCGGTAGAGCAAAGCGTAGGATCACAAGTACTACACACTTGGTAAGTAAATTGATCGTCTCCTAAAAAGCCATTCCCTGGCGTGTAAGTATAAACTCCGTTGCTCGCCAATTCTAGTTGACCATTAGATACTCCAGAAGAAAGCATCACCTCTACTCCGTCACCAGGAGTGACATTATCATTCCACAAAACATTACTTTCAATAGGTGTTTCATAATTGGCAATCTCTTGATCATTAATCGCTTCTGGATTTCCAGATACATTGATTTCCATCGTAGCTACCTCAGAATCACAACCATTACTACTCACCCAATATCTTACAATCAAAATACCAGGAACAGTTGGCTCCATTGCAATTTCATTGCTATTGGTGTTGGTAGAAAGGATGACATTTTCTGGAGGAGATACTTCCCAGTTGTAAGTATCAGGAGAAGGAATAAAGTCTGTACCTAGCAAGAAGCAACTTTGTCCGACACAAGCCGTTTCTGAACAATCACTTTCAATCGACGGTAAGGCCAATTCAATAATCTCAACAGTAGTGGTAGTCGCATCTGTACATCCATTGGCACTTGTGGCAACTACTGTGTAGGTTCCAGAATTATCATTATCTGCATTTGGAATAATTGGATTCTGAGCAGTAGAGCTAAATGCATTTGGTCCAGTCCATGCCCAAGAGGTGACAAGGATAGAACCATTCAATGGATTAGCAGTCAACTGCAAAGTACCAGAGCCGTCTGTGCAAATTGGCGAATTGGAACTGGCTTCAATTTGTGGAGCATCCAGCGTTATTAATTCTACGGTGCCAGTTGAAGTACATCCTTCAGGAGTTGTACAAACAACGGTATAAATTCCGCTAGCCGCAAGATCAATTTGAGGTCTCACTGGAGTTGGCCCTGCACCCGTCCAAGATCCTGGACCTGACCAGGTGTAAGTAGAACCGGCTTGAGGAGTTACGGCAAATTGAGCATCCGAACCTAGGCACACTGCATTGCCTCCAATGATAGAAGGAGTAACTGGAGCCAAGTCCAGAACAATGATATCAAACGAACAAGAGAAGGTCATTCCAATGGTATCTGAAACTTCATAAGTCTGAGTAGTGGTACCGAGTGGGAAACTTTCTCCATTGGCAATTCCAGCGGTTAAAGCAGAAGGAACTAAGCCCGCACAATTATCAAAACCAGTAGGTTCCAAAAAGGATAATTT
>CALLVY010000727.1 GCA_938015925.1 uncultured Saprospiraceae bacterium | reverse complement strand
TCCGGAACTCGTAAAAATACTTAGTGAATCTGTCGCGGATAAAATTTATTTTGCTGGGGGCGCATATACGGATGGAGAAGATTGGGTCTCGGTACATACCGCTGCGGTATCCGGAAAAACGGCCATTGAAAAAATACTGCTTGGCTAAACCGGAAATGGATAAACGGACTAAGTCTTTATGGTACTAGTTTCTGAAAAAAATAAGAGAATTGATTTCATCAGACTTTTACTGATCCTAGTCTAATGTTTTTGTTTTTATATGGGAAAGGCTGTATTATTAGTTAGAATAAGTTCTAATATAAAAGAAGACTAAAAAAATATAGTATGGAAACTAAAAAATCGCTAATCCTGAAAATAGCTTTGACTTTCTTAGTTTTTTATTTGCTGATCTATTTCGCTCCTGATCGTGAAAATAAAAAAGCAATAGTCCTTGCAAAAGGCAACACTCAAGAGCAATGTGAATCGATTTCCGATCTTGGCTTATTCAAACTCCAACCGGATTCCAAGAAATTCATTCCCTACACTAAAGAGATGACTAAGGTGGTTTTTAAAGATCGAGCAGGCAAAGAATATATAGGCCGATTTAAACAGTTTGATGATCGGATAAGCAGAAAGAGAGACAGGTACCAAAAGCCCTGCCCGATTGATACTTGTATTTTGATTTCCTACCTCTATGAATTTGAAGAGAAGGCCGTGTGGATTGAATTTGAGGAATTAGAGATTCTACTTATTACCAGTCTTTCTTCAAGTCTTTCCCGGAAATCTTTTCCAAGAAAATTAGTAACAGATTTTTGCCATATAACTTTAAGCAATACCTTGTATGGTCGTGGTGGTGGATTCAATTCCTATGTAAACATCCCTGTTTATGGGCAGAATAATTTCAAGGACTGTTTTCGCTATTCTTCTTTTGAAAAAGAATTTGACATTCATGGAAAAACCTTCAAAGATGTTTACATCCAATATGTAGACGGCGATAATGACCATGAACTATTTTACAATGAAGAGTTTGGTTTTATTGGTTTTCGAAATCCTGAAAATCCAGCAATGGATATGGTTTTTGATAGAATGGAATAAAAGGAATTCCTAAAGACTTTTTCCATTGTTTATTGGTAGCCTCTCTTTTTTATATTGAAGTTTAATCCAGTATTATCTATTGCCATTACGTCTTAGAAATTAACGACTCGTCTACTAAGGGCTGATTCTCCATCAGTAAATTTCAGTATAAGAATTCCACTAATAAGTATTTAAAACACGAAGTGTCGGATAGGTTATAGGCTGTCGGAAATATACCCTTGCCTTGTCGGAAATGGACCTGCTTTTGTCGTGTTAGCTCTAGGCCTAACATTACCTTTCCCTTTATCTTTGTATCAAGCTTATTAGCAATAATAGCTGTAGACCTAAACTCAGTATAATCACATTTTTTAATTTAAAACATTTTAATTATGGCAGGTACAGTAGAAGTTTTTGACAATTCGAATTTCGGTGGATCGAATAAGGCAATTTTAGAAACGGGAGAATTTCCAACAATTCCCATTGGAAATGATAAGATTGCTTCCATTAAAATTACCGAAGGGTCTTATGCTCAATTTTTTTTAAACCAAGGCTTTCAGGGAAGATCTATGTTCTTGTTTGCAGGGGAATATAAGAGCATCCCAGAATGGACAGATCGTATCGGATCTGCTAAGGTGTTTGAGTATAATAAAGACCTTTTTCCATTAGTAAAATTCTATGAGCATTCAAATTTTGGCGGCTATGTTCAAACCCTGGCAGGGACAGGAGATACAACAGGTTATGAAGAGCCTTTCTTAAAACACGATGCTATTTCTTCTGTAATAGTTCCACCAGCGACGACCGTCATTCTTTTTGAAAACGGTGGCTTTACTGGAAAGAAATTAGTGCTTAAAGAAGGAGCGCACAAGAGCTTAAGCATTTATGGTTTTGATAATAAGGCCTCAAGTGTACAAATACAGAGAGAGGGTTTAGTCCTTGTAGGTGCTGATTTTACGAATCAAATAATAGAGCCTAATGGAGATCCTATTGCTATTCGATCCCTTACCGTAAACAATTCTGATGTGGAGCAATCCTTCTCTGTCTTACTAAGCAAAGAGTTGTCACAATCGGTTACCCGATCATGGAGTAATTCTACCTTGTTGGGAATTTCGATCAGTCAAACCTCCACCGCTACTGTAAATTCGGGAGTTGTAGAAGCTTCCGTTTCCTCAACAATTGAAGCAACATTAGAGAATACGTTTACCATCGGAGAAGACGAAACAAAATCTAAATCGATATCTTTTGAAAAGTCTTTGTCGGTTAATGTCCCTCCGAAGATGGTTGGCGAAGCCTGTGCAATGTTGACTCCAAAAAAGTTTACCGCAACCATCCTTTATACTTTTTTGGTAGAAGCAACTGGACAGACCGTAACTCAAGAAGCTACGATTAGTGTAGATGCTTACGAAGAAGCTCTGGCTTTTGTAGAAGTACGTCCTATCGCGGAAGGTGACCTTCCTTCTGCATAAATAATTTCAAGATATTTGGCCACACTTTCAGTTCTTTGATTGAGGGGTGGCCTTTTTTGTTTTACTAAGTAAACGACACTTGTCTTCTTAATTGGAAGGATAAGTGTCGTTTACTTATTGGTCCTATCTTTTTGTTGGTGCTAACATAATAATCTCTATTTTGCTGCCGTTGTGTAGAAAAAATTATATGAAGCCAGCTACAAAGTATACCAAAAGTGGAGACGTAAATATCGCCTATCAAGTTTTTGGATCTGGAGCAATAGACTTAGTCTACATACCCGGATGGATTTCTAACATCGACTTAATGTGGGCTTGTCCGGAGCTCGTTTATTTTTTACAAGAGTTGGGTAAAATAGCTAGGGTTATTTTATTTGACAAGCGGGGTACGGGGCTTTCTGATCGCGTTGTTGACTTTGCTACCTTGGAAGAACGCATGGATGATATCAGGGCGGTAATGGATGCCGTAAATTCTGAGAAAGCAGTTTTGTTTGGGCATTCCGAAGGCGGTTCTGTTTCTGCCTTATTTGCGGCGACTTATCCAAATCGTACGATTTCACTTATTGCATTTGGAATTTTTGCCAAGAGAATTTATTCCCCCAATTATCCTTGGGCACCAACGACTGAAGAACGTCAGG
>CALLVY010000726.1 GCA_938015925.1 uncultured Saprospiraceae bacterium | reverse complement strand
ATTTGATGTAGGATCAAAAGTTTATTCTTCCTTTCAACCACGGGTAAGCCTGCGTTATTTATTCCCAGGAAAAATAGCCTTGAAAGCATCTTATGCGAATATGCGGCAGTATGTGCAATTGCTGACCAATGAAGGTCTTGGTTTACCAACGGACCTTTGGTTGCCGACTACGGACAGAATAAAACCACAAGATAGTTGGCAGGCAGCAATTGGAATTGCCAAAACCTTTAAGAATGATTATGAACTGAGCATTGAAGGGTATTATAAAGAAATGACCAATTTGATTTCCTACAAAGAAGGAGCGAGTCTTTTTGAATTGACGGATTGGCAAGACCGAGTGACACAAGGAGATGGAACTTCTTATGGAGCGGAGTTTTTGATTCAGAAAAAAAGAGGACGTTTGTCCGGATGGATTGGGTATACCCTTTCTTGGGCTTTGCGCCAATTTGATGACCTCAATTTTGGAGAAGAGTTTCCTTTCAAATACGACAGACGCCATGACTTGTCTATCGTTGCGACTTATAAAATCAATGATCGAATTAATGTGGCAGGTACCTTTGTTTATGGAACAGGAAACGCGGTGACGCTGGCCAATTCTATTTACCGTGGGACATACCCTTCCAGCCTTGAAGGTTTAAGCCAGGGAGGCTATAATTTTTCTCAACAATTAGAGTACTATAATGATCGGAATAATTTTAGAATGAAATCCTACACGAGAGCAGATGTAGGCGTTAATTTTTCCAAACAGAAAAAGAAATATAAAAGAACATTTTCATTGGGGGCTTATAATATCACGAATCGGAAAAATCCATTTTTCCTCTACGTTGGTGAAGACAACAGACCCAATAGCAATGATGATCGAGTGCTAAAGCAAGTCAGCTTATTTCCAATCATTCCTTACATCGGTTGGAAATTTGATTGGTAAATTGAAATTAGCAAAAGTGTTATTTTAAATTCTTAAAACTTCTAGTTGAAACATCATAAATTATGAAAAAGATATTTTTTGTGCTTATTGCGTTTTTAGGTTTTTATTCTTGTGAAGAAGCATTTACGACGGTATTGACTGTAGATCCACCAGAGTATGTAAAGCGGATGGCGGTACATGCTTTCTTCGATGCTAAGGATACCGAATTGAAAGCCTCTGTTGCCACGACTGTTGGTTTGCTAGAGGATGTAGATAATCTGGGTAGAATAAATGATGCGGTTGTAGAGCTTTTTGTAGACGGCCAAAAGGTAGGCGATATGGTCAATGATGGTGGTGTTTCGAGTACCACTTATAATTATTTTATAGTATTGCCTAAGCCCATTGGCGATTATGGAAATGAAGTAGAACTTCGGATTACTCATCCAGATTTTGACCAGGTGAGTGCGAAGGAAAAATTTCCTGCTGCTAATCTTCCCCTGAATTTGAAGTTTATTAATAATGCTGGAGCCATTGATGGAGGTGAACCCGCAGCAGGAATTGAAATTGAATTTCAGGACAATGCCAACCAAGAAGATTTTTATGAAATAGGGGTGATTGGCATCGAGGTTTTTCCTAGTCAAGACACCAATTTTTATTCTATCTACTCCAATAGCTTGGACCCTGCGATTGTAATGGGGGCAAATTATGAAGATTTGTTGGTGAATGATATCACCTTTGACGGGAGCAAATATCGCTTGTTGGTTACCTTTGCAAAATGGTCTATAGACAATAATCTTCCTTTGGGAATGAAATGGAATAATGTTTCTAAAAGTCAGTACCTGTATTCCAAATCCATTGGTGCTTTTAATAATTCACGAGAAACGGCGGGTCCTTTTGCGGAGCCCGTTTCTATCTATAGTAATATGGAAAATGGTTTAGGTATTTTAGGGCTTAGAAGAGGTACTTATTTTGTAGTAGAACGATAATTTTTTTGCTTGAGTCCAGGACAAAAGTTGGAAAAGATAAAAAGGGTATAATTTTTTCCCGCAGATCGCGCAGATTTCGCTGATGTTGGACGCTGGATCGTAAAAAAAATCAGCGAAATCTGCGCGATCTGCGGGACACCTAACTTTTTGTCCTGTACTTAGGTTTTTTACTCTATTTGAAAAAAAAGGGAGATCAAGGTTTAAAACTTTGATCTCCTTTTTTTACGATTACAATTCTCCACGATCCAATAATAGCTTAGTTTTTAAAATAGCCGTCATCGCCAAGGCATCCGTAATTTCTCCACGCATCACCATCTCTACGGCTTCCGCAAAAGGAAGTTTCCGCACTTGCAATTCTTCGGTATCTTCCGGTTCCGCTTCGCCAAAGCTCAGTCCTTGCGCCACATAAGCCAAACCGTATTCGTCTGTCACAGAGTTGGAAGTATGAAGGTCCAAAATCTTCGTCCAACGTTCCGCCTGGATTCCCGTTTCTTCCTGCAATTCTCTTTTCGCTGCATCAAGATTGGAAGCATTAACCGCACCACCACCTTCCGGGATTTCCCAACTATAAGCGTTTAGCGTATACCGATATTGACCTACCAGCCAAGTATTCAACTCTTTATCTAGCGGCACTATTCCAATCGCAGTATTTTTAAAATGGACTTGTCCGTATATCCCCGGCGTTCCCGCTGGAGTAAGTACTTCCCGGTGCGTCACCTTGATCCAGGGATTGTCATAAACCTCAGCGACGCTCAGGGTTTTCCAAGGATTTTTATCTGTATTCATGACTTCGTTTTTTGAAATAAAAATAAGCAGATTTCTAATTAGTAAACCTTATAAAAAACCTCTCAGTTTATAAACGATATAACCGACCCATTCTTTAATCAGCATTTCCCAATGATAGAATCCATGTCGGTTCGGCTGTAAAAATTCTTCTGGGCCATAGCGGGTATTTTCACTGAGATAATCTACGCAAACTGGGGTGACTGGTATTTTTAGTTTTTTAAAAATGGCATGAGAGCGAGGCATGTGCCAGGCGGAAGTCAATAGGAGACAGGTCGCATTAGGAAAACGTTCTTGCAAGATTTTTTTGGTAAATAGACCATTCTCATAAGTGTTTCTGGATTCGGGCTCTAGGATGATGTCTTCGTCCGGGACACCTAATCTGAGTAGGAGAAGGCGACTCATTTTGGCTTCCGATTTACTTTGGTTAAAAACTTCACCAGAGCCACCGGTGATCAATATTTTTTTGGCCAAACCTTTTTTATACAATTCATAGGTATTGGTAAAGCGATTGGCGCGATAATTAAAATTGTGGCGATCCTGATTCGGAACAATATCGAAGTTGGAATAACCGCCAAGTAAGATGGCGATATCGAAGGTGTCTTGAATAGCATTGAGTTGGATGGTCTCTGGT
>CALLVY010000725.1 GCA_938015925.1 uncultured Saprospiraceae bacterium | reverse complement strand
ATGGCTAAAAAATCGCCTTTTACTCCCACTCTGCGTCACGTCCTCACCATAATAGCTACGGCTATTAGGTTCCGGGCGTTCCTTGATTGGAAGCAAAATTCTTCATTTTTATCTCATAAAACCATTTTAGAATAAACTCTATTGAAGTCTTATCTAAGTCAACTGCAGCATACGACAGAGGAGATAAATTTTATTTATACAGACAGATACCTGGCTTTATGGAGTATGTATTAATAGAGCAAAAAAGATACCTGGTTGACATTCATTATAAAAGTGGGGATAGTGATTTATGGAAGATCACAAGATATGAGGGATTGGATAAAATAATAAAAATTCAATCGCTTGGAATCGAACTAAGCATGAAAGATTTATACTTCCGAACTCAATTAGATCTAGCAGACTAAACTCTTTTTGCAAAACCATTTCCACATGAATTATGAATCCTTCCGCCAGTATTGTCTCCTAAAAAAAAGCGCAGAAGAAACCTTTCCATTTGGCCCACAGGCCGCTTGGTTTAAAATTGGTGGCAAAGCTTTTTGTTGGACCTTCGTGGAGCCTTTTAAAATGGAAGCAATAGAACGCCCACCTTTCTACTTTGTCAATATGAAATGCGATCCCGAGCAGGCAGAAAACTGGAGGGCCCAATTCCCTGCGGTACAGGCAGGTTGGCACCAAAGTAAAAAACACTGGAACTCAGTGTACACCGATGGCTCCTTGCAAGATGCCGATTTTAAAGCGATGATAGACCATGCCTATCAAGTCGTTTTCAAATCATTGACCAAAAAGAAACAGGCGGAAATACTAGAAGCATAAGTAAGGATCGTGTCAAGAATTATTCCCAAACCTTTCCAATATCAAAAAATGACGGACGCCAATGCACTATACGAAACCATCCTTGGAAAATACCTCAAAGAAAATGGAGTAGCCGAAGGTAAAATGATGAGTGCTCCTGCTTTGCAATACCAGAAAAAGGTATTTGTTTTTTTCTATGAAGAGGAAATGTGTTTTAAACTGGGAAAAGATTTTGATCCCGCCAGCTATGGCATCCAAAAATTCAAACACCTAAGTCCCTTTAAAAACAAGGCTCCGATGAAGGCTTGGTTTTACCTCCCTTATAGCGAAGGCAAATTTTGGGACGAGCTCACCTTATTGGCATTGGACAAACTACGTACTTGATTATTCCTCTTTCACTATCTTTCGATAAATCTGCTCCTCTCCTATCTGTATTTCCAGAAAATAAACACCAGCGGCCAAATCTCTTAAATCCAGTTTCTCTATACTTTTCTCCGGCTGCAAATTTTCTAATACTTCTCCCTTGACATTCAATAATCGCAAACGCTTGGCTTGATGATTCCCAAAATCAAGGTTTAAAAAATCGCTGCTTGGATTGGGGGAAATCGAAATATCTACAAAACGATCCGGTCCAGCCACAGCCGTAATATTATCTTCCGCAGAAACAATCCATTGGTCAGGATCGAATTCAATCCAACTTGGAAAAAAGGAAAGCGGAATAGTATAAGTCTGACCAGAAAAAGTATGGTCTAAGCGCACCAAAGTATCTATTCCATTGCCAATGACTCGAACGGGAATCGTCATCTCAAAAAAGTCAACCGATGAATGGGAAGTCGTTTGCTCTACCACCAGATCCAAACCTTCTTCTGTCCTAAACCAATTGAACGAATAACTAGGATAACCCTCGCCATAAAACCAGTCTGCAAAAAACTCCGTAAAATCTCTTCCGCTCACCGCTTCCAAATGTGCTTTCAAATCTGCGGTGCGCGCATAGCCAAAAGCTATTGCAGGATCATCGAGATAGTTTCTAAGGCCGGTAAAGAAAGCATCATCTCCCATTTCCCAACGCAACATGTGAAGCAGCAATGCTCCTTTGGAATAACTCAGGCGGCTCGAAAAAATCCGTTGGACACTGGTCGTATCGGACACCCAAACAGAACCATCTGGTTCTTTGGTAACTCTTTCGGTACTGAGTTTTTTCCAGAGATTCCACAATCCTTCATTGGTCAAGTTCTCGTAACACAGGCCAACCAAATAAGTCGCAAACCCTTCATTGAGCCAAATGTCCTCCCAAGTCCCGCAAGTCACCTTATTACCAAACCATTGATGCGCCAATTCATGGGACTGCAATTCAAAAGAAAAATTACTCATAAAACTCATCGTCTGATGTTCCATTCCTCCGCCTCGACCAAACTGCGCATGACCATATTTTTCATCGGCAAAAGGATAAGTACCAAATAGTTCATTGAACAATTCCATCATCCTAACCGCATCAAAAGTTCTATCTTTTATATAGTCCAAATCTTCAGGATAAACATAATTGAGAATCTCAATATCCGGCCCACCATTTACGGAAACAAAATCGGAAAATACTTCATAATTCGTCACCGCAATAGCGACTAAATAAGCAGTGATTGGATGTTTGTGTTTCCAATGAAATACGACATCATTCCCAAGTGGTGTTTCTGAAATCAACAAACCATTGGAAGCGACTCTATTCCCGGAAGGAACCCTGACTATAACATCAATTGAATCTACTTTATCATTGAGGTTTTGTTTGCAAGGCCACCATTCTTTGGCGCCGTAAGGCTCAGAAAGCGTCCAGATAATCGGAGTCCCGAGGTGATCTTGTTGTTCAAAAGCACCGGAACCTTCGTCTGGCGGAGTCCCTTGATAATTGATTTGGATACTATCTAATTGTCCCATTGGAATCATTGCAGGCAATTCGATTTTCAGGACATCATTGGCCAGTCGTTCGCTAGTCAAGGTCATTCCATGGTATTGTACGGCGTTGATTTCCATTTCGGGACTAAGGTCGAAATGGATCACATTAAAATCTGTTGTTGTGGGTTGAAAATAAGAGGTAACTGTTCCTGAGATATAGCGCACCGCAGGATCGACATTCCATTCCAGTCGATGGTATTTTAGATCAAAATCACTGGTCAATAAATTGGCTTGAGCATTGGCTTTTTGGAGTTGTGCTAAATTTCCTTTGGCGATCAGGTGATCGAGATCTTTACAATGTTGGTGTATGCTAACCGTATTTGTTTCTTGGGCAAAAATACTTTGTAAAGACAAGAAGCATAAAATCGCTAAGAGGGATCTATTTTTCATAAGTTGGAAATTTTTTAGATGGGTTGGACTCTCTTTGAGCCCTATCATTCAATAATACAAAATTTATCTGAAAGGGTTTTATAGAACAGGATTGAATGTAAGCTAATCGTCAGATTAAATACGTTGAGTTCCTGCTTAAGACATTCCATTAATCCAACTTGACGCCTACCTCATTACAGCGATCTTTACACCAACGACAATAATCGATATAACCAAAATATTTATTCTCCTCCTTATCTTTGCTTACCAAATCTAACTCTATACTCAACTCGTAAAGTATTTTCTTTTCTCGAGTAGGATTGGCTGCAAATTTCCTAAAAAAAGTAATAAAGGCTTTTTCCAGACGAGCATATTTTTTTCGCTTTTTTAAAATTTTATAAGTCGTTTGTATTTCTGTTTCCAACCATTGGACATAACCTAGTTCGTAAATGATGATCAATTTAAAAATACGTCGGATACTCGTTGAAAATTCTTCGACTCCAAGTTCATACCAAAGGTTCATCAATTCAAAGCCTTTCTCAAATTCTCGCAAATCAATGCAACAGCGAATGGCATAATAAAACAAATAATCTTTTTGGGCTTCTGCCAAATATTCATTTTGTTTGGTGAGTAAGAAAATAGCTTTAGTCAATCTTTCTTTTGCCATTTTTTGATCCGATAAAGTATAGGACAATTCAAAGAATCGACAATTCCGAATGTACTCCATATAATGCTGATCCAAGGATTTTTTACTTTCCAGCAAATCGAGTTTTTGCATGACGACTTCAAACTCTTCTTTTGCCCCCAGAAGGCTCAACATCAACAGATAATTACTCAGAGCTGGCAGCAATTTGGCATCTGGAAAAAAATATTCATTCTCTTCTAAAAAAGACAGATAGACCCGACTGGCGACGATGCCTTCTTCATATTTTCTTTCCAAATATCCAATGATACATTTCGTATAATAATAAACTTCGAGGGCATGCTTACTCAAGGCTTTGGATTCTCCTTCTAATAATGGATGCTCAAAAACTTCGGGATATCGCTCGGGGAAATTGACGTAGATATGCGTAAATTGAAATTCTCTCACTTGCTCTCGCAACAAACGCAAGCGATTGAAATTATTAATCTTATCCGTAGCCAACTGCCTTTCCTTTTCCAGAGATTCGAGTTTTTCTCCAAAGTGGAGAATCCCTTGTTTGAAAAGTACGCGCTCTTCTAGTTCAATCGTTTTGATCACCAATGAAAAATCCTCAAATTGATAAGCGGTTTCTTTGGCTTGCTTGAGCAATTTTGCAGCTTTCTTTCTTTCGCCTTTTTCCAATAATAGTTCGATGTAGAAAATGAGTTTTAATAGCTTATAGGAATTTTTGGTATTCAGATGAAAGATCATCAAAGCTTTCATCAGTTGTTCAAACAGATAATTCATCTCCGAGCTAAAATGCGCATGAATGGGCGTGCCTTTAAACTGCTTGCGCAGGATCTCCGCATCGCAAAAAGGCTGAGCCAAAATAGATTCATACAACTTTAGATAATTCTTATCCCGCTTCCG
>CALLVY010000724.1 GCA_938015925.1 uncultured Saprospiraceae bacterium | reverse complement strand
ATAGGCTTAATGATCCAGCGATTGACCGTTCCAAAAATACTACGACCATAAGGAATGATTTCCTGAAAGTCGGAACCGATAGCGGCTAAACGTTCATATTCATTGGGGCCCATATACATTTTCATGGCGAAAGTCTCAGAGTCACCACCTTGAAAAGGTATATTTAATTCACTTTTCAGCAATTTCAGATCTTCGTCTTCTACTTCGAGAACTTTGGTTTCCATTTTACCGCTAGGAAAACTATTCGCTGCGATAAGCGTCGTATTGAAAAACTGATTGGAGTGAGAAACCCATTTTAAGGAACCTCCATCTGCATCTTCTTCACCATCGGAAGTACAAGAACAATAGCTTGGATCATCTTCTCCGGCTTTAAAATAGACCGTCGAGTAATTTCTTTCGTAAGTGGTATTTTTCTCCAACTTATCAGCGTAAGTAATCCAATTGAGTTTCACTTCTTTGGCACCTCTGGCCAAAACCTTGTCCAGCCCCACCATATTGAGTTGGTAGTCCATTTCATAAGCTCCCGGGAGCAAAGTAAATACTTGCTCGAGGTATCCTCCGTTAGCCATATTGGCTTTAAATCGAATGGTATTGCCATTAATGCTAGGTTTGAAATACAAATCTTCTGAAGAAATCATCCCCGTAGGAATATTGGCCATGGGAAACAGGTACTCAAAATGATTTTTCTCGTCTTCCATTAATTTTAGCTCAATTTTAGATTCTACCTTATTTTCGTCGGTATGAATCTTAAAGTATTCTTTGAGCAATACTTCCTTCACTTTTCCTCCTTTATTGGAAAAAGTAACTTTCACAAACTCATTTTCCAAGACCTCTAATTTCTCTTCCCCAGATGCGCTAGCGGCAAAAGGACCAAAGTCACCAGATAATTGTTGCAAGCGAATGGAGTCATTTTCGGAATAAGCCGGAGCATTGTCCGTATGGGATGGGGTTCCTTCCAGATTGGCTATCTGAGGGTTTTCCTCTTCTAATTGTCGGATTTGCTCCAAAGAATCTTGCATTCTCATCTCCGCCATTTGCTCTGGAGTTGGTTTGGTCAATTGGCCGTAGACCAATACCAAAATAAAAATCAAAACAAACCCCGTAATCGTATTCTTATCCATTAGTTTTTTTTAGTATATTAGAAACTTCATCTGATTCTTTGATTTCCAGCGCTCTAGATTTATTCTTTCAAATACCTCCAATTTGCGGGTCCCTTCAAAGCTTCAACAAGCAAAAAAATTGATTCATTTTTCCCAAGTAGTCACATTTCTTGAAAAAAATTGCAGGAAATGATAATTCTCGCATGAAATTTGAATTGTTTTTCTTAGTCAAACCAGATTTCAGCGCGCATTTTGCTTATAAACAGGTGCCTCTTCTGAAATCCAACGCAAATGTACAATTTTGTTTATTTTAACAACACCAGACATGGATAATTATTCAGTGAATATAGACCAACAGCTCTTGAAAGCCTATTTAAATGCCGATTACTGTATCGTCAAGCCCTCTTTGAAGTTAAAAGTTGGGGAAGTATCAAGAGATCTTGATGTGTTCTTGATGGATAATAATGCTTTTTACTGGGCATTCATCACCGCCTGGAATCCGCATACCCAAATTCTGAAGGAAGAAGAAAACGAGAAAAGACATTTGGCATTGATGCAAACTCTTTTTGAAGGAAGATATACTTTCTGTGAAGGATACGGCGAAAGTCAGGACGACCGATGGCCATTCGAGAAAAGTTTAATGATCTTGGATATCACCAAATCTGATGCAATGCGCCTGGGACGGCGCTTTGGCCAAAACGCTATATTATATGGAGCCTTAAAAAGTCCTGCCGAATTGGTTTGGTTAGAAGGGCTTAATAATTAGACTCCTTTCGTCAATATCCATAGAAAAATGGAGGATTAATCTTAATTGATTGAATCCTCCATTTTTTATTTCCTAAAACTGTAAGAAATCTTGGATCTGACGATCAATAGCGGCCAAGGTTTGTTCCTCCTCAATTTCACCTTGCTCGTTTTTAAGTGATTTTATCTGAGAAATCGGCAATTGGAAAGGTAAAACGGCTGCACCTAAATAATGAAAAATGCCTGTCAGATGATCCATTCCACGTAAGTTTCCCGCGCGGCCAGAAGCCACCCCTACTAATGCCACCTTTTTACCTTTAAAGGTTGCTTTCAATTCTCGAACCGAACAAGCATCTAAGAAAAGCTTTAGGATTCCGGGGAAACTTCCATTGTATTCGGGAGAAATGACCACCAATTTATCAGCCGCAATGATAAATTCATCTTGAATCAAAGCCAAGTCATTGGACTGACCGGGTCCTGAATACATTTCAATTTGCACTAAATCAGCAGGGATATCTTCTAAAGAGAAGAATTTGACGGGCTCAGAAGCTGTAGTCTGAATTCGTGAAAAATATTGTTGAGCGACTAGTTTGGTTTCGCTATTTGGGCGGTTGGTCCCAGATAAGATAGTTATCATAGTAGTTTTATTTAGTATTGATCCAAAAATAAACCTTGATTTGGACTTGTATGTTTTAATCCATACTTCCCTACCCTCATCAAGTTTATTTTCGTTTAATGGTAATGCAGATAAACAGAAATTTGAAAATCAGCTAGGCTGGCGCCAAAATTTAAATCCGCTGAGCTAACATTTTACCTAAGTAATTGTTTTGCAAGATATCGAATTTAGAGCGAGGACAAAAATAAATACTTTTGGGAAGCCCAAAACCAGCAAAGGACTTTTCCAGCTGTTCTATAGTAGAATTAATAATCTTTAGTAATTCCCTAAGCCTTCTCTGGCTTTTTTGTATCTTCGAGCCCTTAGCACAAAGTATTTTTTTTCCATCCTAAAAACTCACCGATATACCAGAACTATATTTTGGTATTAGTGCCCAAAGGCTTTGGATAAAACACCTATCTCCAGCACTTAAGGCTATACTCCTCCCATTTTTCTGGATAATTCAAGGCTTTAGCAGGCAAGATTTTCCGTAAAAGGATTTGAGTCAAAACGGAATAATCGATAGAAAAATGATAACTTTGTCAGTCTAGAAATGAGAAACATCCACAAGTAAAGTTATTATGCAAATCACCTACTACGGTCAATCTTGTTTTGGCATTACCATCAATGGCAAACATCTGGTCTTTGACCCCTTTATCACCGCGAATGAATTGGCCAAGGATATCAAGCTGGAAGAAATTCCAGCGGATTATATTTTGTTGTCTCATGGGCATCAAGATCATGTGGCGGATGCAGAGGCGCTTGCCCAAAGAACTGGTGCAAAGATTATTTCTAATTATGAGATTGTAAGTTGGTATGGTAAAAAAGGTCTGGATGGCCATCCGATGAATCATGGCGGAAGTTGGCAGTTTGATTTTGGTAAAGTAAAGTATGTCAATGCTGTTCATTCTAGTGTTTTACCGGATGGAACTTATGGAGGTAATCCTGGTGGATTTGTGGTTGAAAGTACAGAAGGTACTTTTTACTTTGCAGGGGATACGGCTTTGACTTGGGATATGAAATTGATCCCGATGACTTGCCAAGCATTGGATTTTGCTATTCTTCCATTGGGAGACAATTTTACAATGGGCTATCAAGATGCCGTTATTGCCAGTGATTTTATTGCTTGTAATAATATTATTGGCTGCCATTATGATACCTTTGGGTATATCGAAATAGATCATGAGCTTGCTAGAAAAGCATTTTCTGATCAGGGAAAAGAACTAAGTTTGCTAAAAATCGGTGAATCCATAAGCATCTAAATTTGGAGGATGCTTTGCACTAGATAGATGATTTATTAGCCTTAAGCAGGAAAACAATTTGAAACCATCTTAAACCTATTTTCTAAACGCAACAAGAGGCTAGTTTTGAAAATAAGTTTTTGATCAACATAAAGTACATGGGAAAAGTAGTGGCAATAGCCAATCAAAAAGGAGGCGTAGGAAAAACAACTACCGCCATTAATCTAGCAGCCTGTCTGGCTATCCTTGAAAAAAAGATATTACTCGTTGATGCCGATCCACAGGGAAACTCTTCCTCTGGTGTTGGGGTATTTACGGGCGATGTAAAAGTCAGTTTATACGACTGTATGGTCAATGATGCCGACCCTAAAACAGCCATCATCAGCACCGATACTCCTAACCTCGATATCCTTCCTTCTCATATAGACTTGGTTGGTGCGGAAGTAGAATTGGTGAACAAATGGCGTCGGGAGTATGTCATCAAAGACATTATCTCCAAGGTAAAAGATGATTACGATTATATTTTCCTGGACTGTCTCCCCTCTTTGGGTGTGGTGACGGTCAATGCATTGACCGCAGCAGATTCTGTTTTGGTACCGGTTCAGTGTGAATTCTTTGCATTGGAAGGTTTGGGAAAATTGATGAATACGATCAACTTGGTGCGCAAGCAATTGAATCCTGATCTCGAAATCGAAGGCATTCTTTTGTCGATGTACGACCAAAGGCTACGATTGGCCAATGAGGTCGTCCGACAGGTCCGGGAATATTTTAAGGACATGGTTTTTGATACCATCATTCATAGAAACTCAAAACTTGGTGAAGCTCCAAATATGCATACTCCGGTAGTGCTTTATGATGCAGCAAGTAAAGGAACCATCAATTTCCTCAATTTAGCACGTGAATTTTTAGAAAAAAATAAAGATTACAAACCACGTAGCTCCAAAAATGCGCCTGACCCAAACAAAGTCAGCTAAACTAAAAACAGCCCCTTAGAAAAATCAACAATCAGTCCATTGCACTATCTAGTTAGTGCAGTTTAAAAAATAAAATCTTCTTTTGAACCTGCCTTTATACGGCAGGCATGTTTTACTTTTAACTTAAAATCACCTCCTTACCAAGACCTTAGGTATTTAGTTTAAATAAAAAACGTGGGATTTATTTTTTCAACTTTATCTATTTATTTGAACTCAAAGAAATGGCAAAAAAAGTAAAAACCAAACAATTAGGAAAAGGCCTCGGCGCTTTGCTTTCTGGTATCAATCCTAACCTAGACCAACAAAATAAAGAAGAGGTTGTCAAAGAATTGTCTAATACAATTGCAGAGATACCAGTAGAATCTATAGAAGTTAATCCTTATCAGCCTCGGGTCGAATTTGATCCAGATGCCTTGGCCGAATTATCCGCTTCCCTCAGAGTTCATGGATTAATTCAGCCGATTACGGTAAGACGAATGGCGGAAGGTCAATATCAATTGATTTCGGGAGAAAGAAGATTGAGAGCTTCTAAGATGGCTGGCTTAGGAACGGTTCCGGCCTATATTCGCTTGGCCAATGATCAAGAAATGCTGGAAATGGCTTTGGTAGAGAATATTCAAAGGGAGCAATTGAATGCCATTGAAGTAGCACATACCTACCAAAGATTGATTGAAGAATGTAGCCTTACTCATGAATCTCTGGCCAAAAGAGTTGGAAAGAGTCGGACCTTGGTTACCAACTTTCTAAGATTACTCAAGTTGGCTCCAGACATAAAAAAAGCTTTGCAAAGCAAAGAAATTACCAAAGGCCATGCGATGGCATTGGCACAAGTAGATGATATTGCGGTGCAATTATCCATTTTACAGCACATTAAAAACCTTAGGCTTTCTGTACGTGCTACCGAAGCAATGGTCAAACGATCGCAAGAAGATAATCCTGAGAAAGAGGCCAAAACCAAGGAAAAATTGCCGACGGATTACCAAATGGTACAAAATAAACTCCGCAAAGACTTAGGAGCTAAAGTAGAGCTTAAATTAAAAAAAGCAGGTAAAGGGCAAATTATTTTACCATTCAGCTCTACAGATGATCTCAATAGATTGTTGGATCTTCTGGAACAACAGTAAAAAGGATACATCCCTACTTAGAATTTTGCATTCCTTCCTAGAATTGCTAAATTGCAGACTTTATAGGCAGATTGAATTTACTAAATTCGCCTGTTCTTTTACCTAAGGGAAGACCATGGAAGAATATTCCATGCAACCTTAGAAACTAAAAGTAGACTCTTTTCGCTAAGAACTCGTTTAAAAATAGATAGATGGATTATTTGCAAGTCATTGAATTCCAATACTTCAGCTAATTTTTTTCACCGTAGCTAAGGCTACGAAAAAAAATAGCCAGCTCCGAACTCGATGAGGAGGAGCTTTGTCTTGAAATACAAGCACTTACAACGAATCTCACCCCCATTTTAAAACAACTTCTTAAAATCGATATGAGAAAATACTTGTTCTTTTTCTTTTTTTTAATTAATTATTCAGGTTTTCTGCATGCGCAGATTCCCGATAGCTTAGCAGAAGCTAAGTTTTTGACAGACACAATAACTAACTTACTCTTACCCGAACAAACTTCAGAAACAGTTGCCGAAAAACCCAAAAAAGGCATCCTTCGATTTTTTACTGCCAATTATCCAAAACCGGGAAAAGCCGCCCTTTTTTCTTTTTTAGTTCCTGGCATGGGCCAGGTATATAATAAGAAATTTTGGAAGGTTCCCATTGTGTATACTGGTGTAGGAACGATGATTTATTTCATTGGTAAAAATGGTCGGAATTACAAACGCTTTAGGACCGCTTATCGCTATCAGGTAGATGATGATGAATCTACCGTGGCTGATCCGACGCTCACAGCGAATTATCAAAATGATCGCCTAAAAGATACGAGAGATCTTTTTCGAAAACGCCGTGAACAATCCTATATTGGTTTGATTGCCGTTTTAGCACTCTCTTCTGCTGATGCTTTTGTGGACGCTCACTTGCTACAATTCAATGTAAGTGATGACCTGAGTCTAAGGGTAGAACCAAAGGTGAGGAGCACTTTTGGACAAGGTTTATCTTATGGAGTTGGCTTAAAATTCAATTTGGCCAATTGATAAAATAAAAAGCTGTTGCAGCTTGCTATTTTTAAAATGAATACCTGCCAAGGGTATCTCCAAGAAGATCACCTCGATTCCCAAAAAACAATTTATAATGTCTGTCAATACGGAATCAATAAGCCTCAATAAATTCATAAGTCGTTCTGGACTTTGTTCTCGCAGAGCAGCAGATCGATTGATTGAAGAAGGTCGAATAAAGGTCAATGGACAAATCGCACTGAAAGGAAAGCGGGTTTCTTTTCAGGATGAAGTTCAATTGGATGACCAACCAGTCTCGATCACCGAAGATTTTGACTATATCCTTTTCAACAAACCTCCAGGAATCACCTGCACGACAGATCCAAAAGATCCCAGTAACATCCTCAAACTCATCGACTACCCTAGCCGAATTTTCCCAGTTGGTTTGGTCGAAAAATTTTCGGAAGGTTTAGTTATTTTGACTAGCAATGGAGAATTTGTCAATCAATACATTGAGTTCAATAAGAATTTGGAAAACGAATATGTAGTCACGCTCAGTAGTTCTGTAAGAACTGATTTTCTCACTAAGATTAGCCGGGGCTTAAAAACGGACCATCATGAATTTGAAAAATGCAGTGTCGAAAGACTTGGAAAGTGCATTTTCAAAATCAAATTGCACGAGATCATCAACCGACAAGTTCCCATCATGTGTCAGTTTTTGGGATACAAAGTCGTGCAGTTGCGAAAAATCAGGATTGACAAAATCACTTTAAGAGGACTGGATATTGGAAAATGGCGGAAACTCACCCACGAGGAAATCAAAGATTTAAAAACTAAACTATCCTAAAACTTGTTATAGCTAGGTGCGCTAAATTATTTAGGCAATGTTCTAACTAATAGATTTTATTTCTCCACCAGAATAGAAATATCCTATTCCTAGCAAGTATCTTATGACTCGTTTACCTTTCCTTTTTGCCCTTACTCTTTTCTTCGGCTTTAGTAGCTGCGAATCTACGACCGAACAATCTCCAAAGCTTAGTCAAAATAAAAACTCACAAGCCTCGGCTATTTTTGTTGGGAATAAAGAGTTTGACGAATACTGGTACCAAGGTAAAGCGGAGTTAAATTCCTATGTGTTGGAACAGGCACGTTATGGAGAGGTGCATCCGGGAGAAGCGGTTTTGGTATTTGTCACCGAGCCATTTTCTAAATCCAAACAAGTCAAACTAGATTCCCCTGGCGCCCAACCCAAGGATGAGGTATCGGTGATGAAATTGAATTTGACCAAAAAATTCTACACCGGCGTATACCCCTACTCTATCATGCAGTCTTCCTTTACGCCAATTGATATGGCAACCTTCCCAAACACCTTAAAAGTCGCTACCAGTTCTCAAGAATGGTGTGGTCATACTTTTACGCAGTACAATCTCAATGATCAAGGATACAAAGTACAGCAGTTTTCTTATTTCGAATCAGAAGGCGATGAGGAATTGCAATTGGAAAATGCCTTATTAGAAGATGAAATTTGGTCTAAAATCAGAATCAATCCCAGCAGTCTACCTACCGGTTCTATCAAAATCATTCCGGGTTCTATTTACAGTCGACTGCGGCATACCGCATTAAAAGTGGAAGAAGCTACTGCCAGCATGAGTCCTTCTAAAAGCAATAAAGAAGATTTAAATTATCTCGTTAAATATAGCAATGGCAGGACATTGTCTATTCAGTTTAGCAAATCCTTTCCTCATGTTATTCAGGGTTGGGAAGAAAATTTTAGAAGTGGTTTTGGTGCTGGTGCGAAGCAGTTGACGACCAAGGCGAGTTTAAAAAAGACTTTGATGCTTGATTATTGGAGTAAGAATGGTTTGGTGGATGCGAAGTATCGGGACTTGTTGGAATTGGATTAGGAGTGATGGGAGAAAGGCTTGGATTTTTTGAGTCGCGTTTATTTTTTATTTGCCTAAGCTATTTATAAAGCCTTCGTCATTTTATAATGCTTAATGGATACCTCCGTAAAAGGTTTTCCTACTTTTTTATAATCCAATTTTTCGTAGAAAGGAATCGCCACATCCCGAGCGTTTAAAACGATCTCTTTAAACCCCAAATCCGAGGCATACTTTTCAAAAGCAGCGACCATTGCCTTACCGATGCCTTTTCCCTGCAATTCTTCTACAACTGCAACCTGGGTCATTTTGGCAACCTGGTTTTCCTGTGGAGCCAGGATCAAGCAACCCACCATTTGCAAATGTTCATTATAAGCCACCAAGTGATGGTAATTGTATTCTTTGGCCAAGAACTCTACTGTAAATTCTAAACCAAGTGGTTTTCGGAGAATGGCATCGCGGAGGCGAACACTTTGGTCATATTCGGGAGTTGCAAATTCTATGGGAATAATACTTAATGGAGACATCTTGGATCAATTAGTGAGTTAGGGGAAATACATCATTGGCTTTCATCATGGCATTGAGAAAAGCTGTTTTATCTAAATTTAGTTGTGCACCGATTTCTTCAAAGTAGAAGATCATATTTTCCGTAGCCATATTTCCAGTCAGATCATCTTTTGCCATTGGGCAACCACCATACCCCTTGATCGCTCCGTCAAAACGAAGACAGCCA
>CALLVY010000723.1 GCA_938015925.1 uncultured Saprospiraceae bacterium | reverse complement strand
TGGTACTTTTTGGGGCGATAAGGCTGGAGAGGCTGAGTTTGCTACCATTCAAGGTCGTTTGTCTGGATCTTATTCCAAAAGAATGGGAGGATATCGAGACAAGTCGCATTACCTCGTAGTCGGTGCTGATGCCGGAATCACCCAAAGAAGTGTAGACTTCCAACGATTGCGTTGGGGATCTCAACATGATCAAAATGGTGGTTTTGATGGTACGCTCCCAACTTTAGAGCCTAATACCTACGATCCAAACTTTATCTTCGCTGATATCTCTGCTGGTTTATTGTGGTTTACTGTTTTCAATGAAGACAATAACTTCTACTTAGGCGGTGCTTATCATCACCTCAACCGAGCCAATGTATCTTTCAATCGAAATACGGCCATCTTAGAACAATTGTATAGTAAATACACGGTCCATGCGGGTGGTGAATTTATGCTTGCAGATCGTTTTGGATTGGTACCAGGTATTATCGCGATGAGCCAAGGGCCATCTTTTGAGTTGAATACAGGTACTAGTTTGAAATTCCTATTGGGAGGAAACAAGCGTTCTTACCAGGCGTTCCAGATTGGAGCTTGGATGCGTCTTTCTAATCACTTTAGTCCAGGCTCTACTACAACAGATGCCGTTATCATTTCTTCCAGATTTGATTATGATGACTTCAGTATTGGATTTAGCTACGATATCAATGTTTCTAACCTTAATACCGCTAGTAATAGCATTGGAGGTTTCGAATTTGCACTAGTTTATAAAATCTGTGGACCTGAAAAACGTAACGTTTACTGTCCAAATTTCTAAGATTTTTACTTTTGGAGAATATCAAAAAACAATGCCTTGCTTTATAGCAGGGCATTGTTTTTCTGTTTAAAGTTAAATGAATCCATTTTAATAGCAATCGACTAGTGTTTTAGTAGATTGAACGGATTTAGTAGTTAGGTTAAATCCCTGAATTATTTTTATCTTCCCCTCGGAAATTGGTATATTACCAATCTTGGAAAAAGAATAGGTCGCATTTTTAATGGCCTAATGACAACAAACGGACTAAAAACATATTTAAGAGAATATCGAAATTGAATAGGCTTTTCCTTGTATTTTGGTAGCCCAATTCTTCGATAGAAGAGCGTGTTTAATTTTACTAGCGTGGTAAACCTTCGGTTTCTATTGCCTGAAAATAAATTTTAAATAAGCTCTTAATAAACTGAAAAGAAAATGTTTGGAAACAAAAAGAAGGAGTCTTCTCCTAAGAAAAACAGCATTATGCCCTCTCAGACCAGCCATTCGCTAAATAGTTTGGTTAAAGGGACTTATTTAGAAGGTGTTATCAAAGCAGAAACTGATTTTAGAGTAGACGGTACGATCAAAGGATCACTCAACTGTACTGCAAGGCTTATCATTGGCCCTTCAGGCGTAGTAGAAGGAGAGGTGAAGTGTGCAAGTGCAGTGATTGAAGGTCGATTTGAAGGAAACCTCAATGTAGCAGAATTGCTTCACATCAAAGAATCCGCAGAAGTTTCAGGAGATATAAAAACAAGTAAGCTTATTGTACAATCTGGTGCTATCTTTAATGTAACCTGCAAAATGGGGACTCAGCATAGCAATAATGGAGTCGCCAATTCTCCTAAAGAAGCTAAAACGACTATGAAGTCAGCAGCTAGAACACCAAATGCCTGAATCAAAACCTAAAAAAAAACGAGTAGTCGATAACAGCTACATGAAATACTCTGGAATGGCTTTCCAGATGATTGCTGTTATCGGAGTAATAACCTATGCCGGAAAGCGCCTTAACGATTATTGGGAATTAGACCCTCCCGTCGTTACGGCGCTTTTTGCACTTATTGGTGTTATGGCTGCTCTCTATCTTACCCTCAAAGATTTTATCAACCCAAAAGAATAAACTCGAATGGATTTTCGCAGTTTTGCCCTCCAGTTAGCGGCCCTTTCTTTGAGTGTTTGGGTTTTATTGGTGATTGTTCATCAAATTCCAAGCCTTGGCGAAGAACAAAATTTCTCCTGGATAACCTGGGGCGTCTTCATTGTCTTAAGCATGTTTATGTTTGTCTTAGGTAAAAAATCTGCTTATGACGAAAATAAGAGTTTGTTTCTCAGTATGTCCATATTCTTAGGAGCGACTAAGATGTTGATTGCAGTGGTATTAGTGGTTGGGTATAGCTTTTGGCAAAAGCCAAGTGGACAAGGTTTTGTAATTCCGTTTTTTCTGATTTATCTTTGTTTTACCATCTTCGAGACTTATTTCATGATGAAATTATCTTTTGAAGGTGAAAATTCTAATACCAAAAAAATAACGAAGTCTAATGAGTGATTATAGTATCAAGGTTGATGATTTTGAATTTGAACTGAATGCCACGGATTTAGATATCGTTTCAATAGATCAAAACGGAAACGGAGAATTTCACATTCTAAAAGATCAAAAATCTTTCCGTGCGAAAGTCCTTTCTGCCAACCATGCTACCAAAACATTTGTCCTGGAAATAAATAATACGCCCTACCAAGTTCAAATCGCAGATCAATACGATCAATTGGTAAAAAAACTAGGATTAGGCACTTCCAGTCAGCAACAAGCCAATGACATCAAAGCACCAATGCCTGGCTTGGTATTGGAGGTATCTGTGGAAGCAGGACAAAAAGTGGAAGCAGGAGATGCCTTGGTTATTTTAGAAGCGATGAAAATGGAAAACGTGATTAAATCAGTTGGAGCTGGAGTCATCAAATCGATTCAGGTCGAAAAAGGCGCAGCAGTAGATAAAGGACAATTGTTGATTGAAATGGAACCCGCCTAGTGAGACTTTTTTATACCCTCCTACTATTATTTTTTGGCCTTAGCTCTTTGATCGCTCAAAGTGGAAAAGGTTGGATGATCGAACCCACTTTTCGTTACGGAAAATTACTCAAGCATACGCCCAAGCTTAACTTCGATGTCGAAGAGCCTAGTTATGCCTTTCAAATAGATGTAAAAAAACAAACGCTTGGAGAAAAAAAATGGCATCAGCTACAGGGGTTTCCTTTGTTTGGCGTTTCTGCGATGTATTATAAATTGGGCGATTCCGATATCCTGGGTTCTGCCTTTTCCATTGCTCCCAATGTAAACGTCTATCTCTTTCGGAAAAATAAATTCGATGGTCATTTTCATTTTGGCTATGGACTCGCTTACCTCACCAAGCATTTCGATTTTAATAAAAATCCAATCAACAATGCGATAGGCTCCGCCATTAATGTCAATGTTCAAATAGACTTCGATTTTCATTATCATTACTCCAAGCATTGGTCCCTCAAAACTGGAGGAAGTTTTACCCATTATTCCAATGGAGCGGCATCCCTGCCCAATTTTGGTTTGAACATCGTAGGCGGAATGATTGGTCTGCGCTATCGACCAATTCCGATTACAGATGCAGATTATAAAAGAGATACCGAACAATCTCCCAAGGCACTCAAACGGTTTGGCCTGGATCTCAACTTGGGCATTGGCTATAAAGAAAGAGGTTCTTTTGGAGGACCTAAAAACCCCGTTTACATTTTGAGTACGGCGGCCACTTATCATACCAATAAAATCAATCGAGTCTTATTAGGAGGAGAAATGGAATTCAATAAAGGCGTTTATCTTTTTGGAAAACACATTGGCGAATTTACTTCTGAAGAAGAAGCACGTCGGCGATCCATGCGCTTTTCCTTATTTGTTGGAGATGAGTTGCTCTTTGGAGATTTTGGAATCAGTATGCAGTTGGGATTGTACCTGCACGATGTATACCTTGGTGTTTTTCCAGTTTACAATCGTTTTGTTGTACGTTATTACTTTCCTCCAGTAGGTCGACCTGCTGGGCGTTTTTATGCCGCCCTGCAGCTTAAGTCTCATTTGATTATTGCAGAATATTTTTCTGTGATGGGAGGGGTTCGGTTTTAAAATGATCTTTAGCTATTTTCTTTCCTAATTTACAGTGTACTGAGTGGCTGCGACTAAATTTAAACTCCTTTTAGGAAATCAATGATGCAATTATTGCTACCGTCTTACCCACAAAAAAAAGCACAACAGAAAACTCTGTTGTGCTTTTTTTGTAAAATATTTTCTGATGAATGATTACAAATAATTTTCTACAAAGAATATTTTGTACTCTTCCAAAGATTTCGATTTTAGAATCTGGCGATAATTAGATTGGCTCACGGCATAAATTTCATACTCCACCGAACTGTCAAAAAAGTCGGCTTGGTTTTTTACAATGCCATTAAAATAGCGCATCGCTTCAGATTTATTCTTGTATCGGCGAATGACTAATATCGGTTTGTCTGTACTAGCTCCTAAATAGATATTGGAGATACGCAGGCGATCCAATTGATGATACTTGCGATTATAATCCGATACGGTTTCTTTAGCATCTGTAAGTTTTGTCGTAGTGCCGTTTAGTGCGATAATGAAATAATGAACTTGACTATCGTTGACTTCAAAATTTCCACCAGGACTAACTTCACTTTTAACGCCCGAGACACTACCACTACCTAAGAGGCGGAGGATTTCTTTAGCACGAAGTTGTTCTTCTGTTCCAGGATACTGGGCGACCACGTCTTTGAGTTTGACGATGTACTCTTCTTTTCCTTTTATATTTCCTAGGCACATGGCATCCAACAAGGCAAACTTAGCTTGTAGTTTATTGGTCTTGCCAAATGTATTGGTTGCCTCCGCCACTCGATCATGCGCCTTTTGGAATTTACCATCCTGAAAAATAGCATAGGTTGCATCATAAAATTCGAAGAGACTATTTTGTTCTTGTTGCGCTCTATTTTTAAAATTAGGATCGGTAAGTGCTTGCGCATACAGCGACTTTGGATAGCGATTAGTGATTTTGGTGTAATACTCTTTTGCTTTGATGCTATTGCCTTCTTCATTGAAAATAACATAAAGGAAATACCAGGTTTCTAATTCCTGATCATGGCCAGGAAAACGGTCAGAAAGATCTTCCAGCGTTTCAATCGCTAAATCATTTCGTAGCAAACGATCTTTATAAAGGGTACCCAGTGTAAACAAGGCATTGGTGATTTTTTCTTTAGACGATTTGATCTGTTCTGGAGTCCGAGGGACGTCTTTAAAGATTAACTCAATGTCTTCATTGGTTAACTCTCTATTGATTTTTTCCTCTTGTTCTTCTACCGCCAAATCCCCTCCAATATTATTTCTATTGGATCGTCGCCAGTTGTCATCCAGTGGACGGTCTTCCCAAAATCTCGCGAAATCCTTTTTACCTTTTTTTAATTTCTTATCATCATAGGCGAAGAAAGTGGAAGGGTTGAGATTGTTTCTAAGATTATTGGCGCTTCGCTCGTCAGATACTTTAGCATCCAGTGCCGCTTTGGCTAAACGATCTGCTTCCTCTTTTTTCTGAATGGCAAAAGCCAGTTCTTTTCGTTCCTGATCGGTCATGGCAGCAATGGCCAATAAACTATCTTGCAGTGTAATGATTTCTATATTCTTGGCGATGTCGGTAAGATTGTCGCGGAATCCTAAGGTTTGCTCATAGCGTTCATCATTTTTGGGCAGTACCAAAAGTGTACTATCGTAAGAATATTTGGAATTGACATAGTCTTCTTGACCATAATACAGCTGGGCTAGTAATAAGTGAGATTCTGCAGCCTGTGCATCATTCCCTGCATTATTGGCCAATGAATTCTTGAGACTACTAATGGCATCCGCAAAGTTTTTCTCCTTGATGTAAATTTGTGCCATCGCAAAATAAACCTGATCCTTATACTCTAGGTTTTTAGAATCTTTGAGCATTTGCTTTAAAGTCTTTATTGCTTGCTCCGAAGTGGCCTGACCATTGATCCAGGCATTTTGAGCAACGTTGAGGCGAGAGCTAAACTCCATTTCATAGTTGGGGCTAAACTTCAAGGCTCTTTCAAAACCAGCCAATGCCTGATCTCCTCTTCCTTCTTGTTGGTGAATCTGTGCGATAATATAAGACAAGCGCGCTTTCTCGCTTCGATCTTTGGAAAGCACTATGGCTTCTTCCATTGGGGCTATCGCTGGATTGTAATCTTTTTTCTGGATGAGTAAGTGACCTTGGGCGACCAAAACATCTTTGCGTAAATCTTTAAAGGTCAAAGGATCTTTTTCTAATTTTTGCAAAATAACTTCCGCTTCTGCGAACATGTCTCTTTCAATATACGTTCGAGCCAACCAAATTTGTCCTTCTTGATAAGCAGGACGATGTTTGAGGAAAAATTTCTCCGCTTTTTCGTCGGCTTTTCTATTTTTCTTTGTTTTCGTACTTTTGGTATCGACCTTTTCGGTTTCAGTGGCTTTTTCTTTAGTCTCTTCTACTTTTTTTGTAGCCGCCTTTTTTTCGGCCTCCAGTTTTTCCTCAGCAGTTGGTCTTTTAGCTGGTCTCTTCGTCGGGCGTTTTTTAGGTCTTTTTTTCTTTTTCTTCTTGGTGGTCGTTGGTCTTTTTTTGGAACCAGGGCTTGATTTTTTCTTCTTGCTAGACGAAGTCGTTGGGCGTTTTTTAGATCCTGGTCTTTTCTTTTTACCTTTTTTAGTTTTCGATTTACTGCCTTCTCGCGCAAGGATGGCTTCTGGGCTGTACTCCGCGGCCATAAATTCTAAAGCTTCCTGTGCATCTTCATAATTCTGCTTAACAAATTGAGCCTTCCCTAAAAGCAAATAACAATCATCTGTCCAATGACTAATTCTGTGGAGATTAACAACGACAGAGATCTTCTCTATCGCATTGTCGATATTGGAAGATTGGCTTTGAGCATTAGCAGAAGCTACATAAGGATAGACCTCTAGTAGTTTATTGTAATTGTCTCTGTGATCCGAGTTTAATTGGAATACAGATTCGTTGATGATTTCATTGGCGTGAAAATAACCATTATAAAGAGCGGTGGTATTGTGGTAGAATTTCTTCAATCCACTAACATCGCCGCGTTTCTTTTGGGTACTACAGGCCGATAGAATCACTATCAACAAGGTAATGCTGAGAACTTTGGTCAGTTTATTCAAACTATTCGATCGTCTAAATGCG
>CALLVY010000722.1 GCA_938015925.1 uncultured Saprospiraceae bacterium | reverse complement strand
CGGAACTTGGAAGGAATGTACATGCAATCAATATGGCGGAAATGTTGCCTGGGGTGTATTATTATCAACTGCAACATAGTGGGAAAGAATCTAGTACCGGAACGATAATTAAATTCTAGTAGTAGCTGCGTTTTTAAATCCGAAACCTTTTGAATAGAAAGACCGAATAGATAGAGTATCTGTTCGGTCTTTTTATTGGGAGAATAGTGGGGCTAGGAAGTATTCTTTTTCTTTTTTGTAGGCGGTTTTGTTTGGGAGGAGGAAGGTGTAAGGGATAGTGTTTTGGTTGTGGAGTTGGAAATTTGTAATTTGTTGGGGATAAGTAATTTGTACGGAATAGTGGGGGAGTTGTGGATATACCGTCGATTAGTGGCAATTAGGAAAAATCAAATAAGTCAGAATTAAAAATGAAGGTAACAGAAATAGCATTTGACAAGCAGAAGACTGGAAAATATCGTTTTGATATTGTTGATTTAAAATCCATTTTGAGTAAAAAACCTGATGACCATAGCCAATTTGAACACCATAAGCTTTCTTTTTTTGTTATTATAATTATGAATCAGGGTAAAGGAAATCATAGCATAAATTATAAAGATTACGACTTCAAGAAGGGCACGGTTTTTACATTACGAAAAGGTAATATTCACAAATTTTATAAAACGAAAGCACAAGGGAGGTTTCTTATTTTTACCAATGATTTTGTAATTCGCAATTCAGATAAAATTGAAACACAAAAATTATTTCGCTTATTCAACGAAATGTTAAGCTCGCCAAAACTTCAACTAAGCAACAGCGAATTTATTGAAATAGAAAATCTAATCTCTCTAATTGAAAAAGAACATTTGGATGAGAATGATAATCATTCCCATGAAATTATTAGAAATTTAATTCAAATTATTATCCATAAGTTGTTTAGAATTAAAACCAAGAGAGGTCAATATTTTGAGGATAAATATTTCTCCAACTTTAGTACACTACAAGAATTAGTAGAAAAAGATTGTTTTGAAAGTAAGAAGGTTGCTTTTTATGCCGAAAAAATGGGTGTTACATCAAGAACTTTAAACAATGTAACTCAAAGCATCATAGGTAAATCTGCCAAATCTTTTATTGATGAAGTGCTGATTCTTCAAATTAAAAGACTTATCATTAATTCTAATCTATCCTTTACAGAAATAGCTTATCAATCTGGATTCAACGACTCTACAAATTTTTTTAAATTTTTTCGTAAAAATACAGGAAACTCACCTAAAGAATTTAAAGAGAAAAACAAATAATTCAACTTTCCTGTTTTTAGTGACGAGGCAATTGCAGCAATGGAGGATAATAATGTGAAAGTCTATACCGATTTTAATATCGATGAAATTGACCAAGAAAAAATTAATAGTGGGCATAAATAAATATAAACTGTGGCTAATGCTTTGGGGGGGCATAAACTAAAACATCAATAGCCACGAAGCGTAGCTATTGATGTTTAGAATAATCAAATCGGATTAACCAATTGCAATCCATCCAAGTGTTTCAGGGTTAGGGTGAACACCATCAGCCATAAACTTACCTAGATTGCCTTGTGTAGAAGAAGTGGCACCATGCGCTTGCAATTCGTCCATTCTAACTTCAAAACCAGAGGTGGAAACATTTTGAATTCTGATGCCAGGAGTATCAGCTCCTTTATAGGTTTGGGTTTGTGCAAGAACTACAGGGGTAGATGAGAAGGTATTCGGAAAAGTAACCTTGTGCCATCCTGTTCTTCTAGAAGCACTAAAATTGGTAACAGAGCCTGATTGAATTGAAAAATTCATACGTAAAGTTTTAAGGGTTAAAAATTATTTCAAACTATTAATTCAAGTTTTTACAGCTTGCAATGGATGCTTGACCACCTGCTTATCTGTATTAACTTGTACCAAAATTAGCTTATTAATGAATGCCCATAAACCACATTTTGATGTGGTGCATCAAGAAGAGTCGCATAAGAATAAAGATCTTCCACGTCTCTGATGATATGAGCTGTAAAGAAGCTTACCAATATGCGAATACCCAGATAAAGACATCACTCCTTACGATTTGGGAAAAATTAATGGAAGCGGCGAAAATTAAAATCTTCTTATGCACCTGCTCTTCTTCCCCAGAAGAAAAATTTAAAAAGTTTTTTCTTTATGACTTTAGCGAATGGAGTAACAGTTCTTTTTTTTATGCGAGGTGAAATTTGGCAGGGAGCAATAGATAGGAGTAATGAATTTCGAGTAAATTTGAGCTTCCCATCTTATAAATAAGTATAGGGCTTGGATGTTCCGTTTTCAAAGTTTCCAAGAACGCGATCTTTCCTAGTAAAATGTTCCTTATAATTTTTATTTCTCTTTTATGATTATAGCCTTTTTATTTTAACTCCGCTTCATATTCTTTATAAGTAAGCACCGCCTTTTTCTCGTATTCCTGAGCGAGATTGGCTTTTTTGGTTCTTTTATATAATTCAGAGAGTTTCATTTCTATTGTTGCTCGTCGTTTGAGTGCAATCGCTCCTTTGAATTGGGTATATTTCAATCCATTTTTATACATAGATTCTGCTTTTTCAAAATCTTTTAAACCCATATAGGTATCGCCTAAATTTTGATGTACCAAGGCGATGACAGGAGAAACGGCTTCATCGTCAATGGGAATTTGTTGGCTTATTTCAATGCTTTGAAGTAAGACCTGTTCAGCGGCTTTGTAAGATTTTTTTGAATCCTCTTTATTTAAAGTGGAACCCATATTATTCCCGACTATAAAAATGGCTGCTTTGTTATCTTGGAGATGGAACAATTCCATTGCTTTTTCAAACATCGATATAGCAAGCTCATTTTGATTTTCTTGGAGATAAATTTTTCCTCGTGCATGATGGGCCCACGCCAATTTATCTTTGTTTCCAAGCAATTCCGCCACTTCTCTGGCTTGATATAACATATCAATGGCTTCTGGAAATTTATCTTCCTCTGCCAAACGTCCTGCTTTACTGATGGCATTATCCAATACCTGATCACCTACTTTTTCTTCAATTCCAATAAAACAATGCGAAACAGAAGCCATACCTTCGTTCATCATCATTTCATAATCCTCCATGATGGTGGGAGCTCCTTCATTTATCCAAGTGGCATAGATCTCAGCAAATTTCCATTTTTGCTCTTGGTATTTAGTAGGGTATTTTCTTACGTATCTCAAAAAACTCCGAACATCCTTACTCTTTGAAATAATCATTGCGGTGAATAAATCCTTTCCTTTGAAACGGCCTTTTTCGGTCATGGGAGATTCCATTTCCTTCCGCATTTCTTTAGCCACATATGCGGCGTCTACCAACATTACTAAAAAACGATATTCGTCTTCCGATTTTCCGCCTTTATAAATATCTTCAAAATCATCCGTCAGCAGATTTTTCTGCATAAAGAATTCATACATGACAATATCCAGATCAATGATATCCTGAATCAAATGCTCTTGTCCTCCTTGGGCCTTGGTGATAGTATAAGACACGAGAAGCAGGCTAAATACTAAAATTAGATTTTTCATCATGTGATTTTTATGAAGTTGTCGAGACTTCTAATTTGGGAAATCGTTTGGGTACTACTAATTTATAAAAAAAAGCATTCAATGTTAAATAATAGGTTCCTGTTCTCCTTTGTTGCTCTAGGAAATCATAGCCTTATGTTAAGAGAGGGAGTGGAATTTCTTCCCAAAACCTTAGTAGAGGAATGGGAAGGTAGAATGAAATCATACCATTTGGAAACTAGTGTAGAAAAACGAGAAACAGATCTACCTAATTAATTGGTATTGCTGCGGCATTATTGGCCAGTGACAGGTGGTCGACCATAGCCTGAAATTCGAGATGGAAACTGGCCTTGGCAGTAGGCATGAATTTTTTTAATAGGACAAGGTTGTTTAGTCATTAAATAATCGGATAGAAATTACGATCTTAGTGGGAGAAAAGCAGGGAATGGAAGTACTTTTGTTAGGAAGCAGAGTAGGAGAGGAAAATTGTGAAGAAGGAACTTTGTTCTATAATGCATCCAAGGACAATAGCTCCCATTGGGTAGCTCTTAATGGATAGGCCAATTAATCAAAAGAACTAATTAAAAATTTATGATAACCATAAATCCATACCTCTATTTTGACGGAAATTGCGAACAAGCATTTCATTTTTATGAATCTGTTTTTCGTAAAGAAATCAGCAGTATTAGTAAATACAAAGACGTACCGAAACCAGCAAGAGATATTTTTCAAGAGTCGGATGAGAAAATTATGCACGTCACCTTACCGCTGAGTAAAGAGACCATGTTGAATGGCTCAGACAACTCCTTAGCATATGAGGAAATGGTAAAGTATAAAACTTTTACTCTTATCATTCACACCGATAGTAAAGATGAGGTTGACCGCCTATTTGGCGAGCTTTCTCAAAATGGACAAATAATAGTACCCGTAGGGTTGACATTCTGGGGGGCTTACTATGGACAGTGTATTGATAAGTTTGGCATAAGTTGGAAAATAACTTTAAAATAAGAAAATTAGAGTGAATCTTCTAACCGTTGTACTTCATTATGACAAACCGCTAACCAATAATAAAATTCTTTGGGAAAATTAGACAAAACTTACTTCTT
>CALLVY010000721.1 GCA_938015925.1 uncultured Saprospiraceae bacterium | reverse complement strand
TCCAAACTGACGGTAATATAATTTTCACCAACGGTATGCAAAGTTTGATTAGTGAAAATTGGAGGATTAAAATCAAAATAAATCGCTGCTGTATTATTAATTTTTGTCTCCAAATCTAAGTTCGGTTTTTGCGCTACTTTGAATTTTACAAAACCATTAGAAGCAGGTTCATTCACAAAACTATCGGGCAACATGATGTTCTCAAATTTGAAACTCAACTCCCGCCCTTCCGAAATATTAAACTGATAAGGATGACTCGAAGCACCTGCTCGAACAGTCGTAATATCCAAAAACTCACTCAGCGTATCTAGCACCACAATATTGAAAGCGGTATCTGTTCCTGTATTTTGAAACCGAATTAGGTACTCAATATCTTGCCCTCGATTGATATAATTTTCTGAATCATAGCCCAATGGAAAACCTCGTTTATCATTCGGGTCGTATGCTCCAATATTTTCTCTGCAATCAATATCTACAAAAGTGTCCCCATCATCTTGATTGAAAATATTGATAAATCCAAGGGTAGGATTAGTGCTATTAACGCTGCAACCTTCCACACTTACACTCGGCATACTCATCCCGGGATGATTCGGTTCTTGGTCTGCTTCCAATCGGTAAGTTGCACCATTTGCGTAAACGGGAACCGATAAAGTTTCCCCAACATCTAAACCGAAATCATATAAATATAAAATCACATCATCTTCTATCACCCAATATTCAAGGTCAGATTGGGTAGGAGCATTTCCCACATTTTTAATAATAAAGTTGATGGAATCTCCTGAGCAAGTTGCATCCACTTCTATACTTGCGCCCGACCAATTATTGCTCGGCAAACAAATAGAGTCAGGATAAATATGTGCTTCCACACAATGTGTCGCCCCCAAAGGAATAGAATCACAAGTGGTAGAATCTCCTAACAAAATATCTACAGAAAAATAACCGCAATCATCAACGGGCACATCGCCCACATCAAAAGTTAAAAAATTTCCAGTTTGCGAAGTGATAGGAATACTTGAATTTAAAATAATCATAGCGGGGTCAAAGTCAATTTCGACATAAGCATCCTCTGCCGTCACCGTTCCATAATTGCAATATTGAATGGAGTATCTATTTTCAAAACACCTTCTTAAAAGAGGCGTACCGATGGACACATCCAAAAGAGGACATTCGATAATTATTTGAGCGCCAATATCTTGAGCGATACTGTCCTCGGTATCGAAATTAATATTGAATTCATTATTACAAATTCCCCAATAAGGTGTAATTGGATATGCGGTAATCAGATAACTTCCAGTATCGAGATTGATATTAAAATCGCCCATGGAATCGGAAAGCGTAAAATATTGAACCTCGCTATTTTTTGCTTCAACTAACCATTGACTCAATCCTGTTTCATTGGTATCATGGATACAATCAAGATTTTCATCTTCATATAAATTTCCGCTAAACTGATTGTTAAGACTAACTCCTAGACTATCTGTTTTGATGAGATAAGCGTCAGTCGTGAAATCTATATTTTCAGTATATCCTGCCAAATAAAATCCTTGGTCATCGGCGGGTATTACGTTCCAAGCAAAATCATCATTACTTCTTCCGTAAGTATTTTTCCATAAAAGACTTCCGCTGGAATCTGTTTTGAATAGAAAAATGTCGTTAGGTATTCCTGCAAAAGGGTCACTCTTCATTCCTGTTACAACAAAGCCGCCATCCTCTGTTTGTTGCAAACCTGAAACAGCATGGCTCTCTCCTGGATAATAAAATTGAGACCATAGTTGGTTTCCAACAGCGTCTATCTTTAATAAAGAAGGACGCATGGGGCTGAGGTCTGGCGCATTACCTCCTGCTATTACAAATTCACCTGTAGATAATTCTATTACTTCTGAAGCTGTTTCATATTGCTCATTATTATATTCTTGTTGCCATATAAAATTTCCGTCACTATCGACTCGAGCGATAAAAATGTTATCATCATTTGGTTTACTAAAAATAGTAACTAGAAGAATATCTCCATTGGCAGTTTCTATTACATCACTTGGATAAATAAAATCATTGTTATCAACGTATTGATTTTCCCAAATAAAAACTCCATCATTATCTACTTTAGCTACACCCGTTGACCCCGAAAAATTATCGTTGCGCCCCATCAGGATATATCCACCATCTGAAGTTTCAGCTAAGTCTGTAGCATTATTCAGATATTGACTGGGTAAGGAGATTTGCCAAGTTGTTGTACCTGCCGGTGTTATTTTTTTCACGATGGCTGTAAAAGGGGAAACATCACCGTATTGATAACTTACTAAGTAATTTCCATCGGCGGTGCTGAGCACGTCGTAAACTATAAAATTAGTCCCCGTATTATTATCATAATATTCCCAAACCAAATTACCTGCGGCATCTGTTTTGTACAAAAATAATTTCTCTAAAGGCCCTGCATTTTCTGATTGGGCTCCTGCCATAATAATTCCTCCATCTAAAGTTTTGTCAGAGGCGTATACTTTTTCATCGGAGTTACCACCATAAGTTTTTTCCCAACCTTGCGAATGAGAAAGGAGCGGTAGTAAAAGTGCGAGATAGAAAAGGACTGTTGTTAATTTATTCATTGGATTATTTTTTTGTTCCCAATTAAAATACGATTGTTTTGATTACCTCTCAAAAGTCAGAAAAGATTTCTCTTAATTCAAAAACATTTTTTAGAAAAAATTAATTAATTTTAAAATTCAATT
>CALLVY010000720.1 GCA_938015925.1 uncultured Saprospiraceae bacterium | reverse complement strand
TTCAGACGTACTTAAGAAACCACATCAACTTATGCCAAAAGATACCTCTTTAAAGTCTGTCCTCATCATTGGTAGTGGCCCTATCATTATTGGCCAAGCTTGTGAATTTGATTATGCTGGAACTCAAGCTTCACGCTCTATCCGAGAAGAAGGAATTGAAGTAACCCTTATCAATTCCAACCCTGCTACCATCATGACGGACTCGGTTACCGCCGACAATATTTACCTCTTACCTCTTACTGTTGAAAGTCTCGTTCAAATTCTTGAAGAACGTCAAATAGACGCCGTACTTCCGACTATGGGAGGTCAAACCGCACTTAACTTAGCCATCGAAGCTGCAAAGCAAGGAGTCTGGGAAAAATACAATGTGCGGATGATTGGTGTCGATTTAGATGCCATTGAACTCGCAGAAAATCGAGAAGCATTTAGAAAGCACGTGGTAGGAATAGGAATGCAGGTTGCTCCCTCTTTTATTGCCAATTCCTTTTTAGAAGGAAAAGAGGCTTCTCAAAAAATAGGCTTCCCTTTAGTTATTCGCCCTTCCTACACTTTGGGTGGTCATGGCGGTGGCTTTGTGCACACAGAAGATGAGTTTGATGAAGCTTTACGTAGAGGCCTCGACGCCTCTCCTACTCACGAAGTATTGGTAGAGAAAGCCGTATTGGGTTGGAAAGAATTTGAGTTGGAATTATTGCGAGATTCCGCAGACAATGTCGTCATCATTTGTACGGTTGAAAATCTGGACCCAATGGGAATCCATACCGGTGATAGCATCACTGTCGCTCCAGCGATGACCCTTAGTGATAAGGCCTACCAGCAAATGCGAAATGATGCCATGCTCATGATGCGATCTTTAGGAAACTTCGCAGGTGGGTGTAATGTACAATTTGCCCAAAATCCAGAAACAGAAGAACTCATCGCGATTGAAATCAATCCACGAGTATCTCGTTCTTCTGCACTGGCTAGTAAAGCAACAGGATATCCTATTGCTAAAATTGCTGCCAAACTAGCGATTGGCTATACCCTCGATGAAATAAAAAATCAAATTACCGGAACCACTTCTGCTTATTTTGAACCAACGCTCGATTATGTTATCGTAAAAATGCCGCGTTGGAATTTTGAAAAATTCTATGGTGCAGATCACAAGCTAGGATTGCAAATGAAATCCGTAGGTGAAGTCATGGCCATTGGTCGTAACTTCCTGGAGGCTTTGCAGAAAGCTTGTCAGAGTCAAGAAAACAACCGAACTGGTTTGGGCGCTGATAAAAAAGAATGGATCCGTACTTCTGATATTCTTACTCGCCTGGAGCAAGTTAGTGATGATCGTATTTATCGGGTAAAAGATGCCTTGCGCATTGGCGTACCGGCCAAAACGGTACAAAAACTAACACACATCGACCCTTGGTTTATCGATCAGATCAAACGATTGGTAAAGATGGAAGAAAAAGTCATTCGCTTTAATGTAGCAGAAGACATTCCTGTAGACTTTTTTAGAGAACTTAAGGAGGTAGGTTATTCGGATGCACAAATTGCCTGGCTGATGCGCATCAGCGAAAAAGAGGTCAATGCTCAGCGAAAAAAATTAGGGATCAAACGTACTTTCAAATTGGTAGACACTTGCGCTGCTGAATTTGAAGCACAAACTCCTTATTACTATTCTACTTTTGATGGCGAAAATGAAAGTATCCGTTCGGATAAGAAAAAGATCGTCGTCCTTGGTTCTGGACCAAATCGAATTGGACAAGGAATCGAATTTGATTATTGCTGTGTCCACGGATTGCTGGCGATCAAAGAAGCAGGTTATGAAGCAATCATGATCAATTGTAATCCAGAAACAGTTTCTACTGATTTTGATATTGCAGACAAATTGTATTTCGAACCGGTATACTGGGAACACATTGAGGAGATTTTGGAATTGGAACAACCAGAAGGAGTCATTGTACAATTGGGTGGACAAACGGCGATCAAACTAGCCGAAGAATTTCACAAACGAGGCATCAAAGTAATTGGTAGTTCCTACGAGTCTATGGATTTGGCGGAAGACCGAGGTGCTTTTTCTGATCTCTTAAAAGAACTGGGAATTCCTTATCCAGAATATGGCGCAGCAGATGATGCGGATGAAGCTTTGGTTATCGCTAATCGTGTTACTTATCCTGTACTTGTAAGACCTTCTTATGTACTCGGTGGTCAGCGCATGAGAATTGTCATCAATGATGCTGAATTGGAGCGACATGTATTGAGTATTTTCAAACACATGCCAGACAATAAAGTATTGATTGACCAATTCTTGGAAAGAGCAAAAGAAGCCGAAATCGATGCGATCTGTGATGGAGACGATGTACACATCATGGGAATCATGGAACACATAGAACCAGCGGGTATTCACTCCGGTGATAGTTCTGCAGTGCTTCCAACCTATAGCCTCTCAGATTCCGTGTTGGAGCAAATGGTGGAGCATACCAAGAAACTAGCCTTTGCCTTAAAGATCAGGGGTTTGATCAACATCCAATTTGCGATCAAAGGCGAAAAGGTTTATGTCATTGAGGCCAACCCAAGAGCATCGCGTACCACACCTTTTATTGCGAAAGCTTATAAAGTACCTTACCTGAAAATTGCGACTCAAGTCATGCTGGGTACCCACAAATTAAAAGATTTCAATATTGAAAAAAATCTGGAAGGCTATGCGATCAAAGTTCCAGTTTTCTCTTTTGATAAATTCCCTAATGTCGATAAAAACCTGGGACCAGAAATGAAATCAACTGGAGAATATATTCGCTTCATTAAAGATCTTACCGATCCTTTTTTCCGAGAATTAGATCGAAACCGATCTATGTATTTGACCAGATAGCGAATTTATTTATTTGGAATAATAAGCTTCCAGTTTAAAGAAAAGCCCATTGCAAAGAATTTATTTTTGCAGTGGGCTTTTTCTATAAAAGGACGGAGAAAAACAAATTCAATAATTTTGATTTTGGTAAATTCTCACATTCTCTCTTTGCCCCAACCTCTTAGATAATCTACCAAAATCTTAAAAAAAATGGTTGAAATTATTCCCGTCAAACTACTAAGGAAAAAAAGTTTCTTCGTTTTTTTCTATCTTTGTAAGAATACCCTAAAGCAACCTTATGGTTTTTCTTCTCGTAAAAAAAGGACTTACGCTAAGAAAATGCTTTCTTCAATTACTCTGTAGCCTTTAGCATTTAAATTCATTTTAGGCCGCTAATCAAAAACCTCCGCACATGAAGACCAAAGAAGATATTGTAAAAAACTGGCTCCCCAGATATACCGGAACCTCCTTAGAAGATTATGGAGAATACATTCTCCTCACCAATTTTTCTCTTTATGTGGAGCTCTTTGCAAAATGGAATAATGTAGAAATCAAAGGTAAAGGTCGCTCGATGCCATCTGCTACCGCTGGCAATATTACCATTATCAATTTTGGAATGGGTAGCCCGAATGCAGGAACCGTCATTGATTTACTGACGGCCATCAATCCTAAAGCAGCTTTGTTTTTAGGAAAATGTGGAGGGATCAAATCAAAAACCAATAAAGTGGGAGATTTGATTTTGCCAATCGCCGCTATTCGGGGAGAAGGAACTTCCAATGATTATATGCCGCCAGAAGTTCCTGCATTACCTGCCTTTGCGCTGCAAAAGGCCATCTCTACTACGATCAGAGAATACAACCGAGATTATTGGACCGGAACAGTTTATACGACCAACAAACGGGTATGGGAACACCGGGAAGATATCAAAGCTTACCTCCGCACGCTACGACCTATTGCTGTAGATATGGAAACGGCTACCATCTTTGTGGCGGCCTTTAAAAACCATATCCCGGCCGGTGCCTTACTTTTGGTCTCGGATATTCCGATGATTCCAGAGGGTGTAAAGACAGAAGAGAGTGATAAGAAAGTAACAGAGGAATATGTGCACATGCACCTAAAGATTGGAATTGATTCGCTGAATCAGTTGATCAATAATTCCTTGACGGTGAAGCACCTGAGGTTTTAAAATTTTACAAAAAAATGGATTAAAGATTAAGAGACTGTCCGCAGCGCTTAATCTTTAATCCATGTTTATAAAACCATTAGACCTCCCTATCTAAAAAAGTTTTCAACTCCTAGTCCAAGTACAACAGCAACCAATCCTTAGTAGACTTAAGATCACTTCCTCCCGGAAAACTTATAACTTCCTTTTCTCCATTCAAATCGCGACTTTCTAATGCAATTTTCAATCTACCTTCCGGTAGTTTGCTTTTGGCTATTTGAAATTCTAAAGCTTGGTAAGGAAGGTAAGTTTTATCTTTTTTGTCAAATTTAATTTGATTCGCAGTCCAGTCAGCAATGTAAGCCCATCTAAAAGCAGGAGAGGAATCCGTCCATTCTGTGCCTTTGAGTATTCGTTCTCCCAATTGTTGGGAAACATGGAGGTGGAGTAAGGAATCATTCGCTAGTTCAAAATAAAGGTCGCCGGAATAATTGGTATACAAAGCGGTATCGTACTGAATGGAGAGGTAAAGAAAATGATCGTCTTGCAAAGTATAAAGATCGACTCCTTCTTTGATGATTGTTTTATTCGCACCTTGCCATTCTCTCTTTTTTATAATCCCATCAATCAGAATTTTTGCAGCTTCCCCTTTATGAATAAAACTGGAATCTGCTTTTGCGGATGGTCTCCATTTCTTAAGCATTTTATCTTTACCCGACAATAAAATTTCATTGCCATTTTGTAAACTATAATGGATGTGAGGGAGCTCGTTTTCCAACACTCGCCAAGTACGTCCACCATCCAAAGTTTCAACAATATATCCTTGGCTTTCCTCTTCGAAATTCCCGCCAAAGACATATCCCTGATGCTCGCTGATAAAATGGGTAGTGCGAAGCATCACTCTATCATCGGAGAATTGTGGATAAGGAAAAATTTCCCAGTTTTGTCCTTTATCTTTTGACACCTCCATTCCTTGCCAGCCTATTTTATGCATTTTTTTGGGGGTGTAATAAATCCCCATGGCTACTTCCTCTTGTACTTTTATTCCTTCTAAAAAAGATTGTACAATTCCATCATACTCCTCTCTTTTATAATCAATCCTTTCCCAAGATTTTCCACCATCAAGCGTTTTGTAAAAGAATCTTTTTTGTGATGCTCTCCAACCGATCAATGGCTTAATTTCAAAACCCCAAAGTAATCCCTGCTCTTTATCCTTAAAGTACATCTCATAAAAATATCTTTTAAGGGCAGCAGAATCCTTCTCCATAGGATCCGTCTTGGTAATGCGGGGAGCATACTTCGGGCCGATGTTTTTCCAGGATTTACCTCCATTCGTGGTCTTCATTATTATTCCGTAATCTCCACACAGATAGCCTGTATTTTTGTCTACAAATTGTATCCTTTCCAAAAATTCTCCTTGGGTTTCAAATTGCAGTTGCCAATCTTTCCCATTATTTGAGCTATTAAAAATTTGACCATTCCCATAGTCAATTGCCCAATAGGAATTTTCGACTTTGCACATTTTGTGAAAGATGGTCGTATCATTTGGCATCGTATAATCTTGCCATTCTTGTGCATTCAAATTTCCGACAATGACACAGAGTAGGAATAAAATTCTTGGAATTGATTTCATTGTTATTTACTTTATAGCATTAGAGTGTTTAGAACGAATAGCCAATATTGATTGGGGCGAACTAAACCGAAAATTTGCAATTCATCTATAAGGTAACAATTCTTGTTGTTTCTAATCCTCAATATTTTAAGGATGACAAAACACTTGAGTTTTAACAATTATGAATAAAGACCAGGACGCCGCATACCTCCCGATCTTTAATTCATAATTATATTTCCTACAATTAGCGTTGTACTAAAATCTTTTGTACAAAGACTTGTTCTCCCTGTCGGATATTCAACAGTAAAGTTCCACTTGTGGTCTTATTGACTTCCAACTGACCTTCGTAATGACCATTAAAATCCTGCAGTTGGATTTCAGAAATCACTTTGCCGTCAACATCCATCAAAGTAATATTTGTTGGCAGTGCTTTGGCATCAAACTGAACAGTCAATTGATCCTCCACTGGATTCGGATAAGCTTTGAAATTATTGAGTGATAGGCCCAAGCTTGGATGAGCTATTTTTTCTTTCTCTTTAGCCTGTAAACGGAAAGCTACTGGAAGGGTATATTTCACCGCAACCTTATCTCCATTTTCCATCTGCCCCGGCTCCCAAGGATCTATCTCCGTTCTCATAATATTAAAGACTCGAAGTACTTCTTCATCACATCCGTAACCTACTGACTTTAGGAGCTCTGGTTTTTTCAACACACCATTTTTCCCGACCACAAATTGCAAAGCAACAACTCCTTCAATTCCTTTTTCTCTAGCATCCTGCGGGTATTTGATATGGCTTACTAAAAAGTTGATCAAATTATTCGTTGCACATTGATTCTTCGCTTCTTCGGTCGTTTCTTTTTCGCAACCAGGAAAACGGGGCTTAGAATCAGATTCATCGACAATGGTTTCTTTCTCCTTTGCCTTGCCTTCCAATTTGAATTTTACCGGTAAATTAAAAACCACCTTTACCGCTTTCCCCTTATGCCGACCAGGAATAAAATCAGGCATTGTACCAATCACTCTCAGTACTTCCTCGTCACAGCCACCACCAATGGAACGAACGATCTTAGGGTCAATTATTTTTCCTTCTTCATCGATCAAGAAACGCGCAACCACTGTTCCTTGAATATTATTTTCTCTTGCCTCCGCAGGATATTTGATGCTCTTATAAGTATGCATCAGCATATTCTTGACCGCACATTTTTTACGCTCTTCTCCTTCCAAATCTTCACAACCTGCGAAACGAGGCATTTCTTCTACCACTGCGAAACCACGGCCATCTTTGGATTCCATAAAGCGAGGCATCGGAGTGCCTTCTTCGTCAATAAAGGCAATAGGGGCATCCTTTTGATTGACAACTTCTTGAGCCAATTCAATAATGTCTTCTTTCTTTTCTGGATAGGCACTCAATAATCGGACATATTCCATTTCAAATGTGGTACAAAATTCCCCTCTGGAATCACAGCCTTCTGCCTTTAGTAAATCATCTACGATGGCTCCCAATTTTTCAATTACCTTCTCTCGGTCGAAGGGGTCTGCTTGACTAAGGAAAGAGGAATTCGAAAAAATGGAAATCGGATCCAATCCTTCTTTAGCGATCTCCTTAGTATTCTGAGAGGATAAAGTCAACAGTAAAACTGCTGCAATGGGTAGCAAGCCAAAATATTTAACCAGGGATTTCCGGCTCGATTTATTTTTAGTCATCATTATTATACGTTGTTTTAATTGTGAATGAAAAAAAGAATGGCCAAGGGCAAGAGCAGGTCCGGACTGTGCTTGCTTTAATAAAAGTTGACCGTATTGTTTTTTAGGGGTTTTATTGTAAACGGCGGCATCCGCCAAATATTCGTGAACAGTTCGCAAAGCTTTTTTATAAAAATGAACAGGAGGCAAACACCAAAAAAGGATGCCGAGTATTTCAAGTAAAATCACATCCATGCTGTGTCCTTGTTGCATATGTGCCAATTCATGTTGGAGGATATGGCGCTCCTCTTCTTCCTCGAGTCTTCTGTTTTTACTCCAAAAAAGAAGATTAAAAAAAGAGAAAGGGGAATGCGTTCCTTCTGTTTTGACCAAGCGATAAGCTTTGCGATCTACGATTTCACTTTTGCGATATAGTTGAGCAATTTGGTACAAGCCAAATAACATTTTAAATAAGGAAACCAAGACCCCCAAAACATAAATCAACAATAATAGTCCTTGCCAATTGAAAGTCGCCGTTTCTTCTGAATTGATAACAATGGCTTCCATGCTATATTCCAGATTTTGAACAGTAACGGTGATCGGCTGAAGAAAATAAGCCATCACTGGTGTTTCTTCTTGCGCTATCGGCAATAGAGAAAAACTAAAACTAGGAATCAAGAGGCCAAGTACCAGCGTTCCCAAAAGATAAGTTCGATTGAGGTGGAAGAAGGTTTCCTTTTGTAGAAAGGCGATATAGAGGAGGTAAAATGCTACCCAACAAATTCCGGCTTCAAATAAATAACTAAGCATGGCTTTAATGTTTTAGTGCTGTTTAAAAAGTAAAGTCCTCTTTTGAACCTGCCTTTACTGGCAGGCAAGTTTTCCATTTAACTCAAAATCAATTCCTTAGGTATTTGGATTAAATGGAAAACGTCGAACTTATTTTTTCAACCTTGTTTAGGGTCATCTAATTTATCCAATAACTCATTGAGCTGATCGACATCCAGGTCTTCTTTTTTTACTAAAAAGGAAACCAAGTCCTGCATAGAACCATCAAAATAGTCCGCTACAAATTTCTTCAAAGTGCGACTACTGTAATCTTCTTTTGCAACGATAGGAAAATATTCATACGTTCGACCAAAAGCTTTATGATCTATAAAATCCTTATCTTCTAAGCTGCGAACAATGGTAGATACCGTACTGTGTGGCGGTTTTTTTCCTTGATGATCTGCTGCGATAATTTCTCGTACATCACTCACCGTACATCGTTCCAACTTCCAGATGATCTGCATGATTTCTTCTTCTACTTTTGTCAACCTTTTCATAATGTCTAATATTTCTATGCAATTTTAAAGAATAGCTAAACTTCTGAATCAAAGATATAACGTAATTCTTAGTTTATCAACTTTTTTTAAAGTTTTATAACGTATAAATACGTTATAAAAAATAAACCAATGCATTTTACCCGCATAAAGCCTTAATAATCAAGCCCTTACTTGCCATTTCTTTTTACACGAATATTTTAATTGCCCATCCATTAAATACCCAATGTATGGTATTGCCGTCTCTTCCACTTGCCTATATCTTTGTGTTGTATTTAATTTCAAAATACCCACCCTCTTTTTCGACGGATTTAGTTTCCATTTATTTTTTTAAGATTTAGACTAATTTCATTCCGTTGTTTACTTCCTCCTCTTGACAAAAAATGAATTCCTTTAACCCGGCTTAGGAAACCGATACCCGCTTAAGAAGACTATCGCTTACACGAAACACTGAAACATCCACTATTCTATTAAGACGATTACAGGTAAATTTACCAAGCTTGTTTTTGAATGAACAACTTGGATAAATTACACTAAAACAGCAAAAAATAAAATTCACTCCTAGTTCCGCTACTTCCTCCAACTCACAAAACAAACACTATGGTCTGCACTAGCAGTAGGCTATCTATAATGCCTTTGTACTATTCTCGATTGGGGACAACAAAACAACAAGATTTGAACACACTTTAGCAAGTCCATTACTTGCTCATTATTGGAAGAATAAAAAAAGACCTCTTTTATTATACAAAAGAGGTCCCAGGCTCCAGCTCAAAAAAAACTCATGCAATTAATGGAAAAGGGCTGCCTTGCAATTCGCAGGCAGCCCTTTCTTTTTTATTTTTTTCGGATCGTGTTCGTACTAATCGATGTATTCTATTTTTCTCCAGAATCGAAACCCAACCGTAAGTTCCAAACTAGTATTCCCCAACTCCTGACTAGCGAGGTCAGAGGTTTGCATGGTGAATGGATTGTAAACATTCGCAATAGGAGGTTGACGATATTGTTTGGAAAAATCAGGATTAACGGTAAATTCTAAAATCATACCGATGAGTTCGGTCAAAGGAAATTCAAGTCCCCCTCCGATGATCGCACCGTAATTAAACTTTTGGACAAAAGCATCTATTGGGTAAAAAGGTCTTCCGAAAAGAAGGTTTCGCTCTTCGTAAATGTGCAAATTCGTATTCACTGTATATTCTCCTCGAATCCCAATCATATAATAAGCTTGCGCATTTCCATTTCCAATAAATTTCTTTTGCTTACCTCCTAAAGACAAAGCAACATTATTGAAAATATAACGAGTCGTATTTCCTCCGAATCTTCTTTCTCCACCCGTTACCGGATCAATCCAAGAAAAAGCGCGAGAACGAATCGCTCCTCCCCTTCTATTATAACCCAACTGGGCAAAAATCGAAAAGGCTTTTTCTTCTGGAACAGATTCTAGAAAAGCAATTCCATGATAAGTCAATAAGGCATCTCTTTCCGATCCAGTATTCCATTGCTGAAAACCAACCGTCAATCCTCCCTTGACCCCAAAAGCAAAACCCTGCCCAGTGACATTTCCCAAAAATAAGAAGCCGAGTAAAAATCCTAAAAAGTACTTTTTCATTTTTCTTTTATTTTTCTTTTTGAATATTTCAAATTCAGGTCTTAGTATTTCCTTTGTCTATTGCACTCTCAATTTTTGTCCAATACTAATTACATTCCCTCCTAGTGCGTTCATTTTTTTGATATTCTCCACACTGGTTCCATATTTTCTAGACAAACCAAAAAGAGTGTCTCCTGCAGCGACGGTATGATAGACTCGATCTCCCGGAGGGGTTTCTGTATCTTCGACATCAGGCACCACAGGATCTTCAAATTCTATTTCAAAGTCACTATTCCCACTGTTATTATCAGGTCTTCCATCTTCCCAATCAAACTCGGTCTCCTCTGTTTCTATTGGCCCTGCTGTACTCAAACGCGGTGCTGTTTTTACCTTCCATCCTCTCAACTTCAATTTCTCTCCCACGGCTGGCTGGCTACCTTCTGCTAGTTTATTTTTCCGGTATAGCTTCGACAATTGCAAACCATATTTCTGTGCAATCGAAAACATCGTTTCTTTGGTTTTTACATAATGGTATTTCTTTTTCCCACGGTAGTTAGATCGCTTCTTTTGTAGAAAAACGCGTTCCCCTCTTTTCAATTCCTTCGAAGCATCATTGATCCGTTCATTGTATCTCAATATGCGGCTGATCGAGACATTCGATCGCAAAGCAATATCTGCTGCAGATTCTCCCGTGTTAGCAAAAGCGACCTTTACGCCATTGATGGCCGGTACCGTTGGAATATCTGCAATCACTTCCCCTACATCCGCGTCCACTGAACTCATCCGATCGTATTGAAACAACTCATAGGTTTCAATGGTATTGATCAAATTTTGCGCATAGGTTGGACTGGTTGCGTAGCCTGCTTTCTTCAATCCTTTTGCCCAGGCTTTATAATCTCTTGGATTTATTCGGAAGAGAAAACCATAGCGATAATTTTTATTGGGATCACGCAAAAATTCTGAATGAGCAATATAAGAAGCTTTTGCATTTTTATAGACCCGAAAGCAAGACTTTAGGAGCTTGCCATTTTCGTCATAATCATCATCTTCTTTCGCATAGGTTTTTCCTTTCCAGGCCGAACCACATTTCATCCCAAAGTGGTTATTAGCCCGCTTAGCTAAAGTACTCTGGCCCGCATTCGATTCCAGTAAGCCTTGTGCTAATTTGATACTCGCAGGCACTCCCGCTCGTTCCATCTCCGCGATTGCAATTTTTTTATATTTGTCAATATATTCCAATCGATCCGAGCGTTGCCCGAATATTTGCCAACAAATCAGGCAAGATAGAATCATAAAAAATATTCGTTTCCACATAAATTCCTGGGGTTTTTTACGTTTGTGTTGTAATTCTTCCATATTCTTTGATAAACTTTGTTCCAAACTCAAAGAATCCTATTTAACAGCTAATAGAGTTTATTCTAAATAATTTAGTATGGCTAAAAATTCGTCTTTTACTCCCATTCTGCGTCACGTCCTCGTCATAATAGCTACGGCTATTAGACTCCGGGCGTTTCTTGACTGGAAGTAAAATCCTTCATTTTTATCTCATAAAACCATTTTAGAATAAATTCTAATGAAGTTCTCTTAAACAGTTCTAAGCATGAATAAAATTATCAGAAGCACTCTATTTTTAGCATTTTTAACAATTACAGCGGTTTTCAGTGCTTGTAAAGATACAAACTCCCGCCAAACTGGAGAAGCAACAAGTATAGATACCATCAAGAAAGAGAAGCCTATTTTACCTACTTCTTCCAATAAAGTCAAACTTTATGCCTGGGTTGACCAATTGAGGGTTCGAGCCACGGCTGATAAGAAATCTGAAATCGTCGAAGAGATAGCGGAAGGTGGTGCTTTGACTTTCCTGGAAGAGAAAAGTGATTTCACGGAAAAGATCAACCTTAGAGGGACTCTTTTTAATGAACCCTGGCTAAAAGTAAAAACGGCTAGTGGAAAAACGGGCTGGGTTTACGGAGGTGGTGTAAAATTCTACGCACCAATAGTTGATCAGTCTTCTTCTCCCTATGATGATTGTATGGAATTGCAGCGAGATGGCAAAAGTCTTCAAGCGCATGATTGTGAAGAAAAGGTCAGACAATGGCAACTGAAAGCCAATCAGCGTTGGGTCCAAGAAACCAAAGAAAACATTATTCTTACTTTGCTTGATGGCTCGAAAAGCACTTTCAAGAATCAAGAATTAACCATGGATACGGAAAGTTATACCTACCGGTACTCTTATTATATTCCTCAAATGGGTTATCACGTACTTCGTGTTTTTAGTCACGAATGGAGCGGCTATGTACTCGTCAATGATAAGTCAGGAAAGAAAATCGATATTTTTGGTTATCCCAAAGCTAGTCCAGACTTCAAACACCTCGTCATTACCAATCTTGATTTGATGGCTGGTTTTGAATACAATGGTGTCGGCTTATGGGGCTTTACAGAAAATGGTTTGGAAAAAATCTTTGATCAGGAATTGCAGGATTATGGCCCGGTCACGCCAATCTGGCTAGACAATAAGACCGTAGAAATCACTTTCCTTCCTGGCGAAGAGCAGCAAAAAAAGAAAAAAGTCAAACTCCTACAGGGCGCAGATGGCGAATGGACTTTATTGGATTAACTTTTCTTCTTAGGTTTTTCATTTACTTTGGGTGCCTCCCCTTCTTCTTTTGTCCGAGGAGAAAAGATAAGTCCCGTGCTCTGATAAGCCGTACCGAAGGTGGCGGCCAAATTGACTACCTGTGAAGTAGCGTCAATCAATTGGTGTTTGCTGAGTTCGCGCAGTGGATGGGTAAATACCGCTATCGCAAAACCTTCATACAGACAATATTTGGCATCCAATGCCGTATGAAAATTAGCTTCCAACATCTTTTTATATTGATCCGGTTCCAAATCTTTTTCTTCCAGGATCGGAGAAAAAATACGCATGCGATTCGCAGCTTCATCTGTAATCACCATCACCAGATGATCGCCGTAGATAAATTGCCAGGAACCAGCACTTCCCTCCACTTCACCAACTTCCTGTTTTAGAATGGTTCCCATCCTTTCATTGGTCATTTCTTTTGATCCGGTCTGAGCGTAATTTGCCCCCAGGCCAATAAAGAAAAACAGAAAAGAGAAAAAGGAAGAACGCCAGAGAAATTGATCTTGCATGGAGATAGATTTAGGAATGGAGAGAAACGCCAAATGATTGGCTTGCAAACACTTTCCCTACAAGATACACTTATTTGTCTTTGAGATATTGTCAGTGTTCGGACTTAAATCCTTTTTTGGGAAAGGGATTATGCTATTCGATATTAGGATATGTTTTCAAAAATAGAAAAGGAAATATTGAATATCCAATTTGGGGTGTTCAGAAAAATAAAAAGGGGAGGTTTAATGCTGGGTAGGGATTTTGAATAAGGAATTTTTAATTTTGAATAATGATTTTTGACGAAAAAATCGCGATTTTAAGGACCTCTGAAAACATCAAGGAAGGAATTAAACTAAAGCATAGTATGGACCGCCGAATCAATATTCGATATTAATTTTGGAAAACTACCCTGCAAGGAAGTAAACCAAATCGAATCCTGTAAACCACAAAATGCAAGCCTACTGACTCTTCACCCAGGCAAGGATTTCTTGTACGGGCTTGCTCGCTACAGCCGCAGGAATCGCAATGGATTTTCCTTTAGCCATGTCTACACCAATTGCGGAGGAAGCATCTTTGTATTTGAAGACCAATAGATTATTATTCCGAGCAGAAGCAGGAATTCGCGAACTAATCGGCAAAGCTTCTTTAAACAAAGGAACAACCGTAAAAGCATTTTCGCCAGCATCTACATCATAACTTGAAAAGGCAGCCTGGAATTTTCCGGGAGCGCTTTCTGTCAAGAACAATTGGTTCATAGATCCTTTTTCTCGATCTAAAAATTCTGCTGCGGGAAAAAGACTTTTAACCGCTTTTTTATTGGTCATATCAAAAGCATAGGCGCCATAATCCGCGACGTAACCAAAAAGATAATGATCCCAAACCATCAGACCTTGTGGAGCACCTGAACTTGCATCACTTGCCATTTGCTTACTCCGGTATTCTGGAATCAGTGGCAAAAGCATCTCTTTCCTTTTTATATCAAAACAATAAACATAACCCGCACCTTGCGCGCACATCATTTGGTTGATGGATTCATAAGTATTGGGATAAAGGTAGTAAGGGTAATCTGGTTCCCGATTGATTGGCATCACGTGATTGCCGATCAAATCACAAATCTTACTATCATAGATTTGAAAACTTCGGTGACTCTCTGGAAAGTCCTTATCGTATCTCTCGGCAGTATCTGCTACCACTGCCAAAATTAAATCTAATTCTGACATCCAAATCTGATTGTCTTCCAAGACCTTCCCCATGAGTACACAATCGTGATTCCCTTTTTTCTTTGCTTGTGCAGGAGCAGCCGTCTGTGGTTCTTGAGCTGCTGGGGCAGCGACATTCGCTTGGTTTTTCTTTTCTGATTTTTTGGAAGTAGCAGGGCTGTCATTTCCATCAATACTTGCGGAAGAAGAATCGCCACAAGCGCCCAAGGCTAAAAACAAAACAAGACAGGGTAAGAAGAAATTGAATCTCATTGATATAAATTGATACCACGGAAGTAAGTGTTTAATCTTCCAAGCGGATTAAAGAATACCTGCAATTTGCAATACTTTCTTGTAAATGTAAAATTTTGTTGTGGTGGAATCAGGAAGACCAATAATTACAGGCCTATCCTACTCCGGGAATTCGCGTTTTTTTTCAATAATTGCTGCTAAAATGTTAAAATACGAAACTAGTCGTAGTTCAAATTTGCATTTACGAATGATTTCGTATATAATTGCAGTACGAAATTATTCGTAGAACTTCTATTAGGTATCGTTTAAAATATAATTCTTCCAATATGACCGCTGAGAAATATCAAAAACCTACTGATGCAGAATTGGAAATCCTCCAAATTCTCTGGGCCAATGGGCCTTCTTCCGTACGTTTTGTAAATGATCAATTAAACCTACACCGCGAAGTTGGCTACACCACTAGTTTAAAGTTGATGCAAATCATGGTGGATAAGAAGCTAGCCATTCGCAATACAGATTCCCGCACCCACATCTACGCAGCCAATGTCAATGAATCTGATACTCAGGGTAAACTGCTAGAAAAATTTCTAGATCGTACTTTCCGCGGTTCGGCGACCCAATTGGTCTTGCAGGCCTTAGGCAATCACAAAACTTCTCCTAAGGAATTGGCAGCAATCAAAGCATTGATCGAGAAAATGGAAACAACAGGTGACTGAGTGCTCCCCGCAGGAGTGAAGCACAACAGTGCTTCAAGCGAAAGCGAACTAAAGTGGACGGGCAGTCTTCCCAATAAAGAAACCTGCCTTTGTCAGCAGGCTGTCGAGCAACAGTACATCAACTAAAAGAAGCACACAATCGTATAGCCGCCCAACAAAATTTCTATTTGAAAAAAATATCGCAATGAATCTTATAAAAAATCTTATTTCCGAAGATCTTATTTATGCCTTAGGTTGGACCATGATTCACTCCTTATGGCAAGGGCTCCTCATCGCCTTTTTCCTATTGATAGCGCTTTATCTTTTGCAACATAAATCGGCAAAACTGCGCTACGAAATCGCGGGGCTTTCTCTGTTTTCATTATTCATTTTATCCATTTGCACTTTTACTTTATTTTATGAAAACATCAGTCATGGCCCAGTAGAATTCACTCTACTCACAGAAGCGGGTAGGCAAATAAGTAGCCCTGGAATTTCATTTGACTATTACTCTCAAAGCGCCGCTTTTTACTTCAATCAACATTTGCCGCTCATCGTCACCATTTGGTTATTGGGCGTCGGCTTCTTTTTACTTCGTTTGATTGGAGGTTTGGTTTTTATTCAAAAATTGAGACACCAACAAAATAGTCCACTGTCTCCTTTCTGGCAAGAGAAGATGAAAAATCTATTGTCCAGAATTCCAATGAAAAGAAAGGTACAATTACTTGAATCTGCTTTAGTCAATGTCCCCATGGTCATTGGATATCTCAAGCCGGTTTTGTTAATGCCAATAGGAGCGGTCAACAAGCTCAGCATTCCAGAAGTGGAAGCTATACTTGCGCATGAACTCGCTCATATTGTACGCAACGATTACCTCATCAATATCTTATTTTCTTTTATTGAAGTCTTGTTTTATTATCACCCTGCGGTGTGGATTATCTCTGCGCATATTCGCAGCGAACGAGAAAACTGTGCCGATGATATTGCCATTAAGCTTTGTGGCAATTCGCTCACTTACGCTCGTGCATTGGTGAGTATTGAAGAAATAAGTCCCAATGTCCCCATTTTTGCTATGCCTTTTTCTGGTCAAAAAAACCAGCTACTTCAGCGCATTCAACGCATTCTTAATCAACCTCAAAATCGAACTAATATTTTGGAAAAATTAACCGCTACTTCCCTACTCTTACTCGCCATTCTTTTTCTTTCTGTTAGCTCTGGAAAGTCCTTTACCGAAACAGCTATCGAAAAAAACATTAAGACTACTTTGGTGGATTTAAACAGCAACATTGAAAACGTATTATTTGGAGAGGTCGGAAAAATTTTGACTCCAACTATTAGAATCCCACAAGACACTGTACCTGACCCTCTCAGAACCAATAAAAAACAAAGAATTGTCCGCAATGATGAGAATGGAGAAATCGAAGTAGAACTCTTGGAAGGCAAAATCTCCCTACTAAAAATAGATGGTCAATTGATCCCCGAACAAGATTACCCTGCTTATGAAGATCAAGTTTCGGATCTCATTGAGAATCTACCTCCACCTCCGCCAATGCCACCTGCTCCACCAATGCCGCCTAGTCCCAATGCTATTGGAGTGCCACCTGCTCCTCCTGCACCTCCGGCTCCACCAGCGGCGCCTCGTTTTAGAAAAAACATAAAAGTCATTACTTCGGAAAAAGATGACGATGGCCAAACCATAATCATGATTGAAGGAGACGATCAACCGATGGAAATATCAATCAATGGAGATGAAACGATTTTTATCGATGGCCAGGCTTTGGAAAGTGGAGACAGTATAATCATTATAGAAAAAGGAGATCAAAACCGTTCTTTTATCATCAACAATAGTTCCCGTTTTGATGTCCAATATGCTTGGACCGATGAGATGGAGCAAGAGATCAATGCCTTACAAGAAAAGATGCGATACTTGGATGGGGAACAAAGAGAAGAATTAGAGCAGCGCATTGAAGAAATACATTCCCTGCAAGAAGAACAAAGGCAAGCGGCTATTGAACGGCTGGAAGAACGTGACGCTCGATTCGAAGAACGTGATGCTCGGCTGGAAGAACGCGATGCTCGGTTGGAAGAACGCAATGCTCGAATAGAAGAACGCAATGCTCGAATGGAAGAAGCCAAAGCACATGCACAAGAAGCCCGAGAAGAAGCACACAGCAGAATAGAAGAGGCCAAAATCCTAGCCGAAGAATATCGAGAGGAAGCATTGGCTCACATCGAAGAAGCCAAGGCACATACAGAAGAAGCTCAAGAAGCAGCTCGGGAAGGAGCCATTCACCATAAAAAACATGATCCTCTGGTAAATAAACTAGACCGAGATGGAATCATTGATAAAAATGGACATTATTCCATCCAGTTCAACGGAAAACGACTCAAAGTCAATGGAGATAGAATGCCTGATGCCATGCACCAGGAATATGTAAAATTGCTCGGCAAAGAAATCGGAGAAAAATTTAATATCTCCATTATGAAATATTAACAACTATTATACAATATCTTATTCAAGAAATTTGCAATTTGAAAAAAATCATTAAAACCTAATAGATATGAAATCATTTCACAAAACCCTCTTACCTTTTTTTGCATTGCTCCTCTGCTTCACCGGATCAATCTATGCACAAGAAAAACAAAGTGATTCAGAAGTAACGAAAATCACCATCATTACCAAACAGATAGACGGTGATGGCTATGAAGTCGTCAAAAAAATAATCAAAGACGGAGTCGAAGGAACAGAGCTCCTAAATGAAAACGTATTCCACCTAGATCCTGATGGCGAAAATTCAGATGTAGACATTCAAATACTTAAAGGAGACAAGGAGCATACCCTCATTGACTTTGGAGAAGAGAATGCTAATCAGCAAATCGACATCAGCGTCGACCAAGAACAAGGGCAAAAAAGAATCCGCATAAAAGGCATTGATAAAGATGGAGAATCCTTTGATATAGATTGGGAAGGGGAAGGAGAAATTCCTGCGGAAATCCAAAATAGAATCAAAAAGATAGAATGCCAGGAAAGAAGTCACCAAAGAAAGATGAAAATCATACGTGGTCATCACAGCAATGATAAAGCTTTTCTAGGTGTTGTGTTGAAAGAAGAGCATACCGTGATTGATGGGGTAGAACAAAAATCAGCGGAAAAGAATTTGGGTATAAGCCTAAGCGAAATTGTAGCAGGTAGCGCAGCGGAAGCAGCAGGATTACAAGCCAATGATATCATCAATTCCATCAACGGTCAAGCAGTCAAAACCGCAGATGAACTTACGGATGAAATTCAAAAAAGCAAAGCAGGAGATCAGATCAAAGTAGGTTTATTGCGCGACGGACAGCCTCTAGAAATAGAAGCCACTTTGAAAGCTCGGGAACATACCGCGCGTTCTTATCACTGGAATAGTAATCGTGGAGCACACCATTCTTTTGGTGATCGATCTGATTTCAAGGTCAAATCTTGCAAACCTTTTATCGGGGTATACCTCAACTTATCAGACAGTGAAGAAACTGGGATAAAAGTTAGGAGAGTTATTCCAAACACTCCTGCGGACGAAGTGAATTTGCAAATCGGTGATATCATCACCGCCATTGATCAAGTGGAAGTAAATAATCATGGTGCTCTAGTCATAGAAAGAGACAAACACCAGGCTGGTGACCAATTCACTCTAACTTATCTCCGCGAAGGTGTAAGCCAAACCGTCAATGCTACCTTCCCTGCTTGCGAAGAAAACACCCTGCGCTCCAATACCAAAGTGATTATCATCGAAGCGGATGAAAAAGAAATCAATGCAGAAGAAGCATTGCCCAATGATCCATTCTTAATCCAAGAGTCTACTTTGAGTTTAAATGATTTTAATTCTTATCCTAATCCAACGGATGGTTTGGTAACCTTGCGTTTTTCCGCAGCAGCGAAGCCAACTGTAATTACGGTTACGGATATTGCAGGTCGTGAAATTTTCAGAGAGGACCTAAATACTTTCGATGGTATTTATAAGCAACAAATTGATTTATCCAATGCTTCCGAAGGAACTTTACTTTTGAATATTCGCCAGGAAGATCAAATATTTACGGATAAAATCATCTTGAAGAAAAACGATTAATTGTAAATTTTAGTTTTAAGCCATACATAAAACAGACAGGCCGTTTAGTATCCCTAAACGGCCTGTTCTTTTGACAATAAGATGCTGGCCTTGCCAAGCGCTGCCTTCAGCTTTGCGCCATCAACTCCTACTACAAATCTTAGTACGTTTTTTCCAACTTTTATTCCCCAACTACTTTAGGGATCAGTCGGCTAATCACTCCATCGCGATTGGTGATTTGTAAAATCAATAAATCTTGTTGAAATCCGGGGAGCTCAAAAGTCCAATTATAAGTCCCTTTATCCAATACTTTTCGTTCTTCCCAAAGTTTGCGGCCACTAATATCCGATATGGAAATCAAAATAGATTCTTTTGAATGAGCTTGATAATAAACCTGGAGTGGTTCGTCTCTTAAGGGTACGGGAGAAATTTCTAAGATGGACTCTTTGCTTTCCACTGCTCGTTGAACAACGATCCATTCTGAAGTCGAATAAGTAGCATCAAAATCAATACTTCGCAAACGGTAATAAGTCAAAGGTCGTGGGTTATCATCTTCCAATTGATAATACTCCATCGCATCAGAAAATCCTACTGCGGTCAAACTCCCCAAGGTTTCAATATTCCTTTTTCCATCCGACGATCTTTCCACCACAAACCTCGCTACATTCTCTTCGCTACTCGTCGCCCATTCCAAACTATTGGATTTCTCTCCGGCTTTGCCTTTAAAATAAACCAACTCAACAGGAGCAGCAACATCAGTGTTAGGTAAGTCACAGAAGAAACTCGCTCCGCCAGATCGATTGCCTTCAATAGTAATGACATTACCTGCCAAACAAAAATTCATTAAACTAACGGTCGTGATATAGGAATCACTGCTTGTTCCATATTCAATGTTAACAATTGAGTTATTACAGTTACTACCACTCCCTCGATTGTATAACACTTCATTCAGTCCATTAACCGTGACGGATAAATCGAATAAGACGCCATTCACCGTTCCAGCCGCAGTACCAGGAGAACCACAAGCAATTTCAGGCATTTCGCCAGCCAGCCAGTTTATTTGAAGAAAACAATCGCCGGGGTTATTGACATCCGGAACAATTGTAAAATTAAATGGAGCATCATTTCCACAGCTTTGAGCTGCGAGAAAATCTACTGTAAAGCCCCATAGTAGTAAGAATAAAATCCAGGAGTAAAATTTTGTTTTCATGTTTAGTTTAGTTTTGAGTTTATAATAATACTCACCCAGCATCAATTGACGAGCAATGTCAATTGATGGGTGACATCAATCCATAGATTAGACTGGGCACAAAGATGACTTTGTCCCTTTTAAAGTTTTTGTGTCAAACAGGTATTGCCTGAAATTAAATAGAGGTGGTGTTTTTAAGGATTCAACTCAGTAGAATTATCAGGCTAAATCTTACAAGGTTAATACAAAAATAAACTTCTTATTGTTATAAACAAATTATTTACGTATTTTTTACATTTGGGAGAATGTAGATAATGATGGGATCATCATTGCAATTAGTCGTCTTTTAAAAAAACTTAATCTTGATTCTCAAAAAATCATAAATGGAAAACGATTAAAAATATCCGTTTTTTTATGAAGTTGTTTAAAAACAACTTCTCTATTTCTTTCAAGCTTCTAAGTGTGTTTTCCCCTTTTAATAAGTCAATGAATATCCAACTGACAATTTTTATTTTTTTCTACAAAAACAATTGCCTCAAAACCTAAGCTTAGGTTTTGAGGCAATTACTTGCTTCTAAATTTTCTTTCTTGATCAGAGAAAATTAATTCTATTAGTTGCCTTTTTCTACAGGAATCAAACGACTGATTACACCATCTTTACTCTGCAAACGAAAGATCAATAATTGTTGATCAAAATCAGGAAACACCAGTTCCCAATTGTAAACCCCTTCCTCTAGTTGCTTTCGTTCTTCCCAAAGTTTGCGACCATTAATATCCGTTATGGAAATCAATACAGCCTCCTCTGAATGGGCCTGATAATAAACCCGAAGCGGTTCTTTACTCAAAGGCACTGGAGAAATTTCCAGCAGCGCTTCTTTGCTTTGCAATTGCCTTTGCACGACTACCCATTCTGACGTCGAATAAGTACCATCAAAATCAATACTTCGCAAACGGTAGTAAGTCAAAGGTCGTGGGCTATCATCTTCCAATTGATAATATTCCATCTCATCAGAAAATCCTACTGCGGTCAAACTCCCCAAGGCTTCAATATTCCTTTTTCCATCCGGCGACTTTTCAATTACAAAAGTCGATACATTCTCTTCGCTACTTGTCGCCCATTGTAAGCTATTGGATTTTGCACCAGCCTTGCCTTTAAAGTATGCCAATTCAACTGGAGCCGCTACATCAGAATTAGGCAATGCCACACAAGAAAAACTCGCCCCACCAGATCGATTGCCTTCAATACTAATAGTAATACCAGCCAGACAAAAATTCATCATACTAAAATTAGTGAGATAAGAATTAGTGGTCGATCCATACTCAATATTGACAATTGAATTATTGCAACTACTCCCATTTCCTCGATTGTATAACACTTCATTCAATCCATTAACCGTAACAGATAAATCAAACAAAACGCCATTCACCGTTCCAACCGCAGTACCGGGAGAACCGCAAGCGATTTCAGGCATTTCTCCATCATTCCAATTTATCTGGAGCAAACAATTAGTGGGATTATTGACGTCCGGGACAATTGTAAAATTAAGCGGTGCATCCGCCCCACAACTTTGAGCAGCGAGAAAATCTGCGGTAAAGGCCAAAAGGCCAAATAATAAAATAAAGGAGTAAAGTTTTTTGTTCATGATTTTGTTTTTTGAGGTTATAAAAATACTTACCCAAGATCAATGGATAGTAAAACCCATTGATGGATACATCAAGCAATTAGCTAAGGACACAAGAGTAAACTTGTTCCTTTTAAAGTTTTTGTGTAA
>CALLVY010000719.1 GCA_938015925.1 uncultured Saprospiraceae bacterium | reverse complement strand
GAGATAAAAATGCAGGATTTTTTCTGCAATCAATGAACGCCCACAGCCTAATAGCCGGGCTATTAAGGCGAGGACGTGAAGCAGAGTGCGGAAAAAAGACAATTTTTTAGCCATACAATATCATTTCGAATAAAGTCTAGTTTATTCTAAATAAATAGGTCGTAAAGTTGAAGTAGCACCATTAACTAAATCGACTTAATAAGCACTAAAAAATACACTCGACGATTGGCCTATAAATACCACATTCGTTGAATATTTATTCAAACAACTTAGCCCAAAAGCGACAGTTGATATTCATTCACTAAGCATCTAAAATGCTATTCCATTAGGCAAAATAGGAGCCTATCTAGCGTAAACAAGATGTCTGTACTCTTGATATAAAATTACTCTTATGTTCTCCCTCAATTCCCAAAAGGCCTTTGCTATTTGTTCTGGTATCGCTCTTTTTATTTTAATTATAGCATCCTTAAAGGTTGGAATCAGTGCAGATGATCGCTGGCAAAACAAATACTCTGATGATATCCTGAGTTATTTCGCAGATGGCAACGAAAGTGCATTAAAATATGATGATGGGCTACATTTGTATGGAGGATTATATGAAGGTACCACTGGCTATGTCAATAAGGCCTTGGGCTATACCGTCAATGATATTGGATATCATAATGTAAGGCATATTTTCAATGCCATACTAGGTTTTATCTCTATGTTGTTTGTTGGGCTTTTGGTCGCAAGAATCAAAGATTGGCAATGGGGAATTTTTGCATTTATGCTCTTGTTTCTCTCTCCCAGATTCTTTGGGCACACTTTAATGAATCCCAAGGATATTCCTTTTGCTGCTGGATATACGGTAGCCATTTATTTTATGTACCTAATCTTTAATTCTAAAGATCTATTCAACTGGAAACATGCGGTAGGTCTGGGACTTGGAATAGGACTCGCGATGGGAGTACGTTCTGGAGGTTTATTATTGATTGCTTATTATGGTCTTTTCTCTTTATTGTTTTTATTATTCAGCAGATTTGATCTCAACAAATTTAAAAAATATCTATTCACCGGACTAGCGGCACTTCCTATCGTACTGGTGCTTACTTTTATTTTATGGCCATTTGGACAACAAGCTCCTTTGACCAACCTATTGACTTCCATCACCAAAATGACCTCCTGGACCGTCAATTTAAAATTATTATTCAATGGGGAAACCTACTGGGCCCAAAGCCTCCCTTGGTATTATATTTCAAAATGGATGATGATCTCTATCCCCCTAACCGCCTTGATTGGATTCTTTGTCTTTCCATTTACTCTTTTTAGAAAAGAGAATGTGGTAGAAGATAAAGTCATAGAGGAAGAGGTTATCGTGGAAAAACCAATAGAGAAAAAAGTTAAGAAAAAGAAAAGTGCCAAAAAAAATGTAGTAAGGCAGAAGGCAGTAAAACAGAAAGTAACAAGAAAGAAAAACAAAAAAGATTGGTCCAAACTTTTATCCATGGGCTTGATCTTATTCACTATAATTTTTCCATTGGTTTATGTTGTCTTTAAAGGTTCTACCTTATATGATGGCTGGAGACAATTATTATTTGTTTATCCTTCTTTCGTTGTAATTGCTACTTTAGGAATTGCCAACTTATACAACTGGACCCAAAACGAAAATATCAAATTTGGCGTTTTGGCAGTCAGTGGTTTACTGATGTTGAACTCCGTCATTTTTATCGCAAGAAATCCTACGCTGAGTTATACTTTCTTTAATCCTATTGCTGGAGGAATCAAAGGTGCTTTTGGACATTATGAAACAGACTACTGGGGAATCAGTGTCCGCGATGGAATAGACTGGTTAGAGAAGGAAGGCAAGCTAAACATCCCTGCTTCTGATACAATAATCGTTGCCAGTAATTTTTATTACTCTGCACAAAAAATCCTAGCTTATAAAGGAAAAAATGTCAGAATAAAATACCTAAGAAACAATAGTCGCAGTAATGAAAAATGGGATATTGGTTTGTTCTCTGGAAGGTTTCTCGATAGCGAAATGTTGAAAAATGGAAAATGGCCACATACTTTTGCGTCCCATTCAGTGAAGGTAAGTGGTATACCGGTATTAGGGGTTTACGAACAGGTAAATGATGATTTGTATAATGCAAAAAAAGAAAAGGATTTTAATAAAGGGAATGCTATGCTCAACGCTTATTTGAAGACGCATCCTGATGATGAAGAAGCATGGTTGGCACTGGCCATTAATAGCCTTAGACTTGGAGATGCAGAAGGCTGCAAAGCCCATCTTCAAAAAATATTTGAGATCAGTCCAAACTACATTAGTGGTTTAGTTACTCAGGCAAATCTTGCTAGTCAAATGCAGGATGCACCTACGCTGATCAGTACTTCGGAGCAGCTTCAAAAAGCCGATCCCGAAAATGCCTACGCTTATTATTTTTCCGCCTTAGGGCACTTTATTCAAAAAAACAAATCCAAGGCAGCAGAACAGATCGAGAAATGTCTTAAGAAAACATCTAAAATTCCACAGGCCAAAAACCTACAAGCTCAAATTCTGAAAATGAATTAATAAGGACTGGTGTTTCTAAAGAAATACCAAAGGCTAAAATAAAGGCCGCTCCTAATGACTCCTGAATAAAACAGGCATTTGAAATGAAAAAACCCTACTTTTGAAGAGTACGATAAATTGACCTTACTCTTCAAAATTTCACTCTAATACACTAGATACAAAATTGTCTTTCTCTAATAATCCTTGCTAATATTAATTTAAAATTTAAAGTATGGCTAGCACTTCAACAATGAACCAAATTTCTGACTTGATCAACAACATGCAGGAATCTGCGACAATCGCAATGGCACAAATGGCCCGAGACTTAAAAGCCCAAGGCCATGACATCATTAGCTTAAGTTTGGGCGAGCCCGACTTTGACACGCCCGACCACATCAAGCAAGCTGCCGTAGATGCTTTATGGGCGGGATACACCAAATACACTCCCGTTCCTGGTCTGATGGAATTTCGGGAAGCCATTTGCACAAAATTTAAAAGAGACAATAAGCTCGACTTCGATCCAAGTCAGATCGTGGTATCTAATGGAGCCAAGCAAAGCATTGCTAATCTGTGTTTGTCTTTACTCAATAAAGGAGATGAAGTCGTTTTATTAGCACCTTACTGGGTTTCTTATTTTGAAATCATTCGTATCCCCGGTGGCGTTCCCGTGATCGTCAGTGCGGGGATAGATCAAGATTTTAAAGTTACTCCAGAGCAAGTCGAAGCGGCGATTACGCCTAAGACCAAGATGCTATTGTTCTCTTCTCCCTGCAATCCGACTGGAAGTGTTTATAGTAGTGAAGAATTGGAGGCCATCGCCAATGTGGTGGCTCGTCACGAAGGGATTACCATTGTATCCGATGAGATTTATGAATACATCAACTTTACAGATACTCATGTCAGTATTGGTTCTTTCGATTGTGTAAAAGATCGGACGGTGACCGTCAATGGATTTGCCAAAGGATTTGCAATGACGGGTTGGAGACTGGGTTATATTGGAGCACCAAAATGGATCGCTGCAGCTTGTGCTAAGATTCAAGGACAATTTACTTCTGGCGCCAATGCCTTTAGTCAAAAAGGAGCGATCACTGCTTTATTGGGAGATCAACAACCAACCCGTGATATGGTTGCTCAGTTCCGCAAACGCAGGGACATTGTTATAGAACTACTAAATGCCATCCCAGGTGTTAAAATCAATCATCCAGAAGGAGCCTTTTATATTTTCCCGGACATCAGTGCTTTCTTTGGAAAATCAGATGGGACGACGACGATCCACAATGCCAATGATTTTTGTAATTACCTGATGTTGAATGCTCATGTTGGAACGGTTTCGGGTTCTGCATTTGGTGCGGATAATTGCTTTCGAATTTCTTATGCGGCATCGGAGGAAACTTTGCGCGAAGCGGTAAGGCGGATTGCGGAGGCGCTTGGGAAGTTGAGTTAGGTAGAAAATATTTTATAGCAAAAGCCCCGGCAAATCAGTGATTTGTCGGGGCTTTTGTTTTACTTACAAAGTCAATTCATGCCATTTCTTCGAACGCAAATAATTCACGGTCAAGCCCAGCATGATGATCCAGTAAAATATTTCAGAAGCCCAGGCCCATTCTAATCCACCATTGGAAAACTCGACGACGACATAGATATAAATCAGATAGGCAATGGCACAAAAGGTTTGGATTTTCAAACCATAATAAGTCGCACCTGTCGCCGCAAGTCCATTGAAGTAAACGCCTCCGATAGAAAACAATCCCAGAATACCCAGCAAGACATAAAAGATAGGCCGCGCTTCGGTGATCAAAGACATGTCTTCAGAACCCAATAAGGGATAAAGGATATGTTCGGGAAAAAGAACAACGGGCAAAGTCAGCACCATGGTAAAAAGGAAACATATTTTGGAGGTCTTCCAGATAATGGGTAAGACCGCGATTCGTTTTTGTTGTCCAATAAAATTACTAACCAAAGTATTGATCCCGGAAGCAAATCCCCAGCAGGGAATCGATAAGACCAGATAGACCATTCGTACTAGATTGGTGATGGCCAATTCTCTTTCTCCTAGATTTTCTACAATTCCAAAAAAGACAAACCAAGAGCCTAAGCCCACGACTGCTTGAGCCACAATAGGAGCGCCGATTTTTAATTGCACCTTGATCAATTCCAGATCGATATTCGGCAATTTAAACAATTGATACAGTCGCGTTTTTTTATCCCAAAACATATAAGCAACAAAAACAAAAAAGGCTACGATCTCGGCGATCGTACTCGCCAAACCAGCACCAGCAATCCCCATCGCGGGTAGCTGAATCCCCCATCCATTAAAACCGTAGATCAATCCATAATTGAGAATAATATTGACTATTGCCAGGATAAGGGTATCTACCATGATAAACATGGGTCTCGCTACTCCCGTATACAAAGCCACAATAGCGACTCCCGTATAGGAAAAGAAAACCCCATAGGCTCGATAGTCCAGGTATTCCAGACTTTTGGTATAAATAATATCGGAATCGACAAAAAGGGCGAAAAAGTATTGACAGCCAAAT
>CALLVY010000718.1 GCA_938015925.1 uncultured Saprospiraceae bacterium | reverse complement strand
ACCAAACTTTCCGAAGCAAAAGCAAAACCATCAATGGCATAAGACATCCAATTGACAAATTGGAGAAGAATTACATTGACCGCCAAAATAGTACTTCCAGCCTCTGAAGATTGGCTGTAGAAAAAACCGAACACAAAGGTCAGACAAACCGTCCGAATAAAAATATCTCGATTGATCACCAAAAAAGCTTTAGCGGCTTTCCATTCCAATAAAAGCGCAACCTGCAAACCAGAAAGATACTCCCGATAACGAAAGCTAAAAAGGAATACCGCAGTGATGATTCCAACATATTGCGCAATGACCGTCCCCCAGGCGACTCCATCTACTCCCATTCCATAATGGTAGACCAAAATAAAATTGGCCGCGATATTGGTCGCATTGATTACCAAAGTCAACAGCAATGGATAAATCGCATTTTGCATCCCAAAAAACCATCCCATAAAAGCAAACAACCCCAAAGTCGCGGGCGCCGCCCACACCCGAATGCGAAAATATTCCTGGATCATAGGATAAGATTCCTCACTCACCGACATCAATTGAAAGCTCATCTGCTCAATCGGATATTGCAATAATAAGATGCCGGCCGCCAAAATAAAAGCCACCAGCAAAGCCCTTCCCAAAGTAAGAATAATCTCATCCGGCGCTTGCTTCCCAAAGGCCTGGGCAGTGATCCCCGTCGTTCCCATCCGTAAAAAACCAAAATTCCAATACACAAAATTAAAGATCATTGCCCCCAATCCCACGGCTCCCAGATGCACCTCCGACATTCTCCCCATCAAGGCCGTATCGACCGTACTAAGGAGCGGAATCGAAATATTACTGATGATATTGGGTATTGCAAGACGAAGTATTTCCTTATTCATATCTAAAAGGCGTGTAAAGTTTAAGAACTAAAAACATAGCATTTATACGAAAAACGGAGCTAAAAAGGCACCTATAGCTAGATTTTGCATATGATTGAATAGATTTTAAACAAATCATTGTTCCCCTACTACTTTTCTACTATTTTTGCAGGCACACAAGATAGATAATTTATACGCTAAGCAATCGTTTAGAGAACTATTAGCGATCTTATGTATTTGTTGGTAAAAGAAAAACGGAGTACTTGCTAGCATTGGACTTAAAGAAACTCCAGCACAATTATTTAATTTAATCGATCCTTAGCAGCCTTTATGAAAGTTGGAATATTATTTGGTGGCCCTTCGCGGGAAAGAGAAATCGCTTTTGCAGGTGGACGTACGGTCTATGATAATCTCGATAAGTCCCTTTTTGAAGCAGTCCCTATTTTTATTGACAGTGCCCGTAATTTCATTTTGCTAGACTGGCAATACATTTATAAAGGGACCATCCGTGATTTTTATCCGCCCGTGAGCAGTCTTCCGCCCTCGCCCAATGAATTTCAAATTTACATTGAAAGTCTTGGCCAATTATCGGAAGCTCAGATCAATGACATCGCCTCACAAGTTGGGCGAAAAATTTCTCCAGAAGAATTGCCCCAATTGATCGACATTGCCTTTTTGGCACTCCATGGCAATTATGGCGAAGATGGCCAAATCCAAGGACAATTGGAAAGCCTGCAAATTCCATATACGGGGAGTGGTATTCGCGCTTGTGCCATTGGGATGGATAAGGCTTATCAGAAAAAGATGATGGAAGCAGGTGGTTTTCCTTGTCCAAAGGTCATCGTTATTGATCGAGAAAAATGGATACAGGGAGACGCGAAGGCACTCTATCAAAAAGCGCAAAAGCAGATTCAATTTCCAATGGTGATTCGCCCGGCCAATCAGGGGTCTTCCATCGGTGTCAATATCATTGAGGAAGCCATTGGCCTGGAAGGATTTATTCGCTGCATCGACCAAGCCTTTTTTCGCTTAGAACTTTCTGCAGAAACCTGGACCAGCAAAAATCAGGTAGAAAAAATTACTTATATCCGCGACCTGACCGATATCAGAGATGGTTTGGGTTTTCCTTTAGACCTCGCCGGACAAACCATTTATCATCCAGAAGCACTACTTCAATTTTTGGATCAATATTTCAGCAAAAACACCAAGAGCATCACCCTCGAAAGTCACCTCAGTGAGCAGCGGGTTATTTTGGAAAGTTTTATTTATGGAAAAGAATTTTCTTGTATCGTCATGCGCAAGGAAGATGGTAGCCTGGCCGCATTGCCTCCTACCGAAATTGTAAAAGGAACGGAGATTTTTGACTATCGCTCTAAATACCTCCCAGGTCTTTCCCGAAAGATCACACCAATAGATTTGCCCAATGAAAAAATCAATGCCATCCGCAAAGAATGCGAAAAGCTTTTTGATTTTTTGGAGTTCAATACCTATGCCCGGATCGATGGTTTTATCACAGAAGAAGGAAGCATTTTTCTCAATGATCCCAATACCACTTCGGGAATGCTCCCCTCTTCTTTTTTCTTTCATCAAGCTGCCGAAATTGGACTAAACCCCTCGCAGTTTCTGACTTATATTATTCGCATTTCACTACAAGAAAGAATCCACACTTATACGGAGAAAAACAATTGGTCCAAGCAATTGGCCGCGCTCGATCAAGCCATCGTGGAATTGCGAAATGAAAAAAGTACGAAGAAAAAAGTGGCCGTCATCATGGGAGGCTTTTCTTTTGAAAGGCATATCTCGGTAGAAAGTGGTCGCAATATTTTTGAGAAATTAGCTAGTTCTGAAAAATACGAACCCATCCCTGTTTTTCTCAGTGGCAACATTGAAGAACATCAGCTCTACCAGATCCCCATCAATTTGATGCTAAAAGATAATGCCGATGATATCCGAGATAAAATCTTGTATTTCAAAAAGCATTCTCTGGTGGAAGCGATCAAAATAGAATGCGAAGACATTACCGAAAAATATGCTTCTGAAAATGTGGTCTTTGCGCCTAAGGCCATTTCGTATCCTGAGCTGGCAGAAATGGCGGATGCGGTATTTATTGCCTTGCACGGACGCCCGGGAGAAGATGGCACCGTACAGCAAAAACTAGAAACCTTTAACCTCCCTTACAATGGTTCTAATTTTGCCTCCTCCAATGTAACGATCAATAAATACGAAACTTTACAGACGCTCAAAAAACACGGTTTCCCGGTCGCTCAACAAGCATTGAGTAAGCGAAAAGATTTTGAAGAAGATCCGGAAAAAACGATTGCGCAAATTGAAAAAAATTTCCCCTACCCTTTTATCGCCAAACCAGTCGATGATGGTTGTAGCTCAGCCGTAAAAGTCATCAAAAACCAAGAACAACTCCATGCCTTCCTTCAGGCTTTGTATCGCAAGGAGATGGAGATTCCAGCATCTCTTCGTCAGGTCTTAGACCTCAAGCCCAAAGAAGAGTTTCCGATCAAACAGGAGGTTTTAATTGAGACCTTAATTCGTGCAGAAGGAGCCCATCACTTTTTGGAAGTGACCGGAGGTTTGCTCACTCGTTTTGATGAAAAAGGAGAATTGGTATACGAACTATTCGAACCCTCTGAAGCACTCGCTGGCGGCGAGATTCTGAGCCTGGAAGAGAAGTTTTTAGCAGGAGAAGGCCAAAACATTACCCCTGCTCGCTTTGCCAATAATACGGCTGATTATGCGTATATTGCGCGCCAGGTAAAAGCAGATTTGGAGCGTGCCGCAAAGATTTTGAATGTCCGGGGATACGCCAGAATCGATGCTTTTGTGCGAATTGATAAGGATCGCAATGCGGAAACCATCATCATCGAAGTC
>CALLVY010000717.1 GCA_938015925.1 uncultured Saprospiraceae bacterium | reverse complement strand
TGTAAAACAATTCATTGTCTACATGTGCGGCTGGCGATTCAGAAAACACCCTTGGCCAAGAACGGACATCCTCCTCCTCTACCGCTTGGGCAAATGCTTTAACGGGTTCTCTGGTCACCTGGATTTCTCTACCCATGGGCTTTAAGAAAAACTGAGCGATGGATCTTCTACGCCAAGGTTGGATCGCAGCATACGCTTCTTGCCCAGCCGCATCCAGTCGATTGATCCAGGGAAGGAAAACGGATGGATCAACTTGTCCGGTATAATAAGCTTTAAAATGTGTTTTGATCGCAGCTGCTTCTTCGGAAAAATGTTTTAGCAGTAAGTCCACTTGTAGCCTACGGGTATCGTAAGGATCCCAATCTAGTTCTGCAAATAAAGGAGAAAAAAATTGGAGAAATTCGGCCTGTGGTAGATTAAACTTTTCGAGATTACTGACCAGGATCGGCGATTTGATTTCCCGCCCAATTTGAGTGGAAATTTCTTTTTCGGTAAGCGGAAATTGAAAGGACATTAGAAAGAATATTGGAATACGTGAAGCATAAGCAAAGGACAATTTAAGAAATGAATTTTAAACATTCGCTACTTTTATAAAATTATAATCGTGCGAGAGATCAATACTTCTCTAAATAAAAAAATCCAAGCGGAAGTACGCTTGGATTTTTTTCATCTCACAGATCATATGAGGAGTTTATTTAGGATAAGACACCGCAATCACTCCTTCCCCATTTTCCAAATAAAGGGGATTATTGCCGCCATTGGATAAAAGACCAGAGAAACGAATTTTTAGTAAGCGGGTAGCGTCTCCATTTTCGTTGACGAGATAGTCACTGCTTTCCAAAATTTCAAATCGATCCTCCTCGTTTTGGTCGATATTCTTTGAGGTAAAAGTAATTCCTTCTTGATCGGTATAGCGTACAATCACATTGGAAAACGATAAAGAATCTTCAATTGGAGTAAAGATAATTTTATTTCTAGTTAGGATTTCGTAGTCAAAATCAGCGGAGCAATATTCTAATTCCGCAAAAACAGATTTATGAGTACTTATATTTTTACTTTGTACACATCCTTGTCCATCACTTCCAACAAGTCTCATCGACATGGAATCCACAAAATCAAAACCTTCCAGGCAATCTTCCATTACTATTGAGTCGTTTGGCAATACCCATCTAATCATAAATGGTTCTGCTCCAGTCATATCGGCGCAAAACGTATTGATGACCGAATCAGACAGAGAAACAAAATCCAAACTACAATCGGAATTTGGATTCCCTCCAACTTGGATCGTTTGTATTTTGGTACTGCTGCAAGAACCATTTCCTGAATTTTCGTTAACGGTGAGTTTTATTTCTTTGCCTTGTCCTATATCCTCCAGACTCAAAAACAGAGGTCCCGGAAGGAAACTATCTATGCTTACCCCGTTTCCTAAATCCCAATTGAAATTAGTTGAAACATTGGAGATGGATCTATTTTCAAAAAACACATCATAACCTTCAACGATGGTATCTATAGTAAAATTACTGCCTATGGTTTCTATAGAATAAAGACCTACCCCCAAAGATCGGTCGGGCATCACGTCCTCTCCTGGATTTACTGCAACATCTCGGATTTCGAATTCTAGTGTTTCTTTACAATCGCTCTCACAGTCCATCGTTTTTTCAAAACGACCAATAAAGGAATACACATCAATGGCATCTTTCTCAAAAGAAGTAAAAAGGTAATAATCTTCTTCTCCTGCTACAAAATCCAAGCTTTGATTACCTAAGTTGCCGGTGAATGAAAACACAGGATCTTCTTCAACCGAAGGCGGTAGTTCTGTTTTTTTACACGCGCCCAAAACAAGCAATAATATCAGGATACCCTTCCAATGGAAATAGACATTTCTAAAAGAGCTTAAAGTATCTTGCTTCATTCTGTTAGTATTTTTCTTAAAGATTAGCATAAGTTTCTGCGAACAACTATTTAAACGGAGAAAAAGTTACTCCCACCTGAATATGTAAAGGACTACCATCGAGTGATCCGCTTCCATCTACTGGGTCTAATTTATAAATAGAATTTAGTTCATAACGAGCTTGTAAAACGGTGGAGATTTTTTTATTCACACGGTAGCGATAGCCAAGCAATAATCCCATTTGTACTTTTCTGATATTCGGGTCTTCTATCCAGGCGTTTTTTTCTACAACAGTCGTTTCTGTTTTGGGGCCATTGGGGCCACTACTTCTTTGCCAGGGGAATAGTGTTTTTTCGCTGGTCAATTTTCCTCTGATCCCCAGATTAAATTGCAAACTAATTCCAGCTTCCAGGGATTGGCGACGGTTGCGCAATTGTAGATAAATCGGCCAATCCAATTGGTGTAAATCAGAAGGCTCTAAACGGTAAGTTTCTTTTGTAAGACCAAAGCTATAGGTGCTTTGGGGCGTCCCTTCTGAAGTCGCACCAAAATGTCCCCTTCTCCAGCGATACAAAACATCACTTTGAATGGCCAGGCGATTATTGAGCCGGTATTGGACGCTTGGGCCAGTTGCGGCTCCCAACCAAAGATACTCTGTACCTTTATTGGTATTGAATAAAGAATAAAGATTCCAGGCCAGATTCCATTTTGAAGGTTCCTTTACGTAGCAGTAATCAATATCAACTGTTGAATCTATTTCCTCCTCCAAGCTAAGCGTTTCGAGGTCTAAAAGGTCAAGAGCGCTCCATAGAACCTTGGGCGTTTCGCTGCTTGTAATGGTATTGGTTTCGTTCTTGGGGCTTATGGAGGTATTGATTTCTTGATTCGTTTCTTGATTTGTTTTTTCTGAAGGAATTAGGTTTAAATTTGGAAGGCTGCTAGTACTCGCCATAGGAGCAGGTTTTACAGTAGCATTTCCATTTCCACTTTTATTAGTTGAATTTCTTTTGTTTAACTCGGATGCTGCCTTAGAAGAACCTGTCCTTTTTATTATCGAATTTGTGGTATTTAAATTAGAAGAATTCGTTGCATTTGAACTGGAAGAATTCGAGTTTTTATTTTTGTTTTTTTCTAGATCTGACTGAGCATCATTGGTCGCTGGAATTGTAATCGCATCGCTGCTATTGTTTTCCAAATTTTGTGTGGTCTTTGTAGTAGATTCTTTGTCGGCATTTAAAATTAAGGCGGATTCGTTTTTCGCATCGTCTAAAGCTGGCTGCTCCTGCAAATACCAACCCAAACCAATGCCCAAAATACTCAAGCCAAGGATTCCTAAAAACCAAGGAAACCAAGTTCCTCTTCGACGGTGTTCTTTATCCGCCTCGATCAACTTTTGGGCATCCGCCCAATAAGCATCTTTGAATTCGAATTCCTGTTCTTGGAATTTCTTCTTAAAAAATTGGTCTACTTTCTTCATAATTATATCACCTTAGTAGAATTCATTAATTCCTGCATCATCTCTTGTAATTTCTTTCGGGAAGAAGACAAATGCCATTTGGAAGTCCCCACGCTCATCCCCAACATTTCACTGATCTCCATATGACTATAGCCATCTATCGCAAACAGGTTAAAAACTTTTTGGCTGACAGAAGGTAATCGGTAAATGAGGGCTTCTAATTGTTCTGCATCAAATTGTTGGTCTGCTTTATTAAAATCTAAAGAAGAATTGTACTCTTGGGAGCTATCTGAAAAATCTCTGTATTCCATCAATTCTTTGACCTTGCGGTCTTTGCGAAATTCATCG